>CAZVAE010000112.1:0-5994 GCA_964624985.1 uncultured Isosphaeraceae bacterium
TTTTCAAAAGATGCAATCCTCGCAGAAGCATTTGTCACACCTGGCGCTGGTTTTGAGTTCCTTGGGTGGTTAGCAATCATCACAGCAGGTCTCACAGCGTATTACACATTCCGCGTTTGGTTCCGTGTGTGTGCTGGTCCTGAACATTATGAACCGGGCGATGAGTTACACGGTGAAAGTGCAAGTTCATTCCATCCTCATGCTCCGCGATTTGCAATAAACTTTGTTTTGATCGTCATTTCAATCGGTGCACTGCTCGCCGCACTTCCATATTTCATGCCAAATGAAACGGCAGGCATTACCGGCGGATGGGTTGCTGAAATGATCAATGACTCACCAGCTCACGAAGGTGTGCAAAAAGTTGCACACGACGACGCTCATCACGCACACCTCTTTGGAATGCCTGTACATACTGCAATGTATGTCATATCAGGTGCCGTTGGGTTTATCGGAATTGCAATTGCTTTTTACTTCCACCTACTTCGCAGAGGTGCAGCAGATTCATTGCGTAGCAAGTTACTCTCTAGCAGAACAACAAGGTGGCTGCCAACGGCCATGGAACAGAAGTGGTATGTGGACGAAGTCTATATCGCACTCATACGATCACCACTCTGGATTCTAGGAAAAATTTTCTCACTCATTGACCGCTATCTTATTGACGGAGCAATCGTAAATGGAATCGCGTCAATACCTCGAGCAGTTGCAAAGTGGTTTTCCCCTTTATACAACGGTGCACTTCAAAGTTATGCAGTTTCAATGATTGGCGGAGCAATTCTAATTGTTCTGTTGATGCTGTATCTACCTGAGATTACATCGTTCTTACAATCGATGCAGAGTGAGCAAGTTGCAGAACAAGCTGCGATTGGGGGAGGCCGATGAGTTTGTGGCTGTTACTACTTCTTCCACTTATAGGTGCTGCAGGAATTTTTATTCTTCACTCCTCACTTTCAAAGTGGATTGCACTTGCGACATCTTCTTTGGTGTTTGTTCTTAGTATTTTGATGGCAGTGCAGTTTGGCGGCTGGGGCACATCACGTGATGGTCTTGTATCACACGTTCCATGGCTTAGCGCAATGGGTGTAACGCTTGATGTTGGAGTGGATTCAGTTGCAATGTTGCTCGTTCTACTAACAACGTTGTTAACACCGCTTTGTGTTTGGGGTTCATTTAGTGCAATTACAAACCGAAGGCGTGAATATTATGCATGGCTTTTGATTCTTGAAACAGCGATGCTCGGCGTATTCACCGCCCAAGATCTCATTCTGTTTTACGTTAGTTTTGAACTCACATTGGTGCCCATGTTCTTTTTGATTGCGATCTATGGTGGAAGCAATCGAGCACATGCGAGTATCAAGTTCTTCATTTACACCTTCACTGGTTCACTCTTTACCCTTGCAGGTTTTGTTTATGTTGCTTGGCAGTTTAAAGAGACTTCAATCTATGGGAATTGGTCATTCGGTATTCACGATCTGATTGCTTTTTCAGCCACATTATCCAAAGGAGATCATGGTTGGATACTTTTTGCTCTACTCGCTGGTTTCGCAGTCAAAATACCCGTGTTCCCAGTGCACACATGGTTGCCTCTTGCCCATACTGAAGCCCCAACGGCTGGCTCAGTCATCCTTGCTGGTGTACTGTTAAAGTTAGGCACGTTTGGAGTCTATCGGTTTGTCTTGCCAATGGTTCCGGAAGCAGTCGTCGCATATGCTCCAGCGATTGCGGTTCTTGCAATTATTGGCATTCTTTACGCAGCGCTGATTTGCTGGGTCCAAGATGATGTGAAGAAACTGGTGGCATATTCATCTGTAAGTCACCTTGGCTTCTGTGTGCTCGGTTTGATTGCATTGAACCCTCTTGGGCTTGAGGGTTCAGTCTTATATATGTTAAATCATGGCCTCTCAACTGGTGCGCTCTTCTTTCTTATTGGAATGATGTATGAGCGGTATCACACAAGAGATATGAATGCGATCGGAGGGCTTGCTAAGAAGATGCCGGTGTGGTCCTTCTTTATGGTGTTCTTTGTTCTCGCAAGTGTTGGTCTACCAGGGTTAAACGGCTTCGTCAGTGAGTTTATGTGTTTAATTGGTACATTCGTTTCTTCAAGTTCAAATGAAACGTGGCCTGGGGTTCTCGGTCCAGAATATGCAGCGATTGCAGCAATCGGAATGGTTCTTGCAGCGATGTATTTACTCATCATGGTTGGCAAAGTTGTGTTTGGTGCGTTGAAAGAGCCAGACAACCATCATGATCATGAGACCTTGCCTGCAGACTTATCGCCAAGAGAAATAGGAGTGTTGGTTCCATTAGCTGTGCTTTGCGTTTGGATTGGCGTCCAGCCAGTGGTGCTAACTGATGCGATGCAAGGTTCTGTAGAAGAGGTTCTTTCACCATATCCAGCAATCGTACAGCAGGGAGATCCTGCCCCATCGATTGGCATCGTGATGAAGGAGGAGACTCATGGCTGATCGTCTTTGGTTCCTCATTCCAGAGTTTATATTGCTCGGTGGAGCAATCATATGTGCAATTTCGGGGCTCTCTACGTTGACAGTGATTCGAAGGCGGGTTGGATTTATTGCTGCACTTTTCTTACTAGCTTCATGCGTCGTGACCCCTTGGATTTATTCTTCAGCGAACATCGAACTATCCACATCACTCTTTCCATCAATTGGTGGGTACGTTAAGTTCTTTGTTGGATTGATTGGCATACTGCTAGTGATGACCACTGGTGGACTTGTTGATCGAACGTACGAACACGCTGTTGCCACAGGCAAGGCACGTTTCAACGCACTACATTCAAGTGCTGGAGAGTTTCATGCCCTGTTATTGTTGAGCATAACTGGCGTGATGTTGCTATGTGAAGCAAATGATCTCATTTGGCTCTTCCTCGCACTTGAACTTGTTTCCTTGCCAACGTACGTCATGGTTGCGATAAGCAGATGGTCACGTGTCGGTCAAGAAGCAGCAATGAAGTATTTCTTCTTGGGTGCGGTTTCATCTGCGCTCATGTTGTACGGCTTTGCTCTTCTTTATGGAGCCACTGGTACCTTTGTGTTAACGGAAATGGCAACGGTGTTTGCCACACAACAACTTGAAGGTGGAGTTGTTCTCTTTGGTCAGATTGGGCTGTTGCTTGCGATTGTTGGACTATGTTACAAAATTGCTGCTGCTCCGATGCACTTGTACGCTCCAGATGTGTACCAAGGTGCTGCTTCTGCAGTCACTGCATTCTTAGCATTTGTGCCAAAAAGCGCCGGGATGGTTGCAATCATCATGTTACTCTCACTGGTTGGTTGGGAGTCGATGCCCCGAACATTAACATTGGGACTTTGGGTGATTGCGGTCTTGACGATGCTCCTTGGGAACATTGGTGCACTCTTACAGAAATCGACAAAACGAATGCTAGGGTACAGCTCAATCGCACATAGTGGTTATATGCTCATCGGCGTCATCGCAGGTCCTCCACTTGGACTTGTTGCTGTGTTGATTTACCTCGTGATTTACGGATTCACGAACACAGCTGCATTCGCAACTCTTGCGAGTTTAACTCGGGATGGCGAGAGTGTAGACTCACTTGAAGACATTGCAGGACTGCATCGAAAGAATCCGATGGCTGCTTCTGCATTCGCGATTTCGTGCGGTTCATTGCTTGGAATTCCTCCACTCTTCGGTTTCTGGGGTAAGTTAATGCTCTTTGCAGCAGGTATTGCAGCAGAACATCTCGTTCTCGTACTGATTGCAGTCGTTTCAAGTGCCATTAGTGCTTGGTATTATTTGAGATTGATTGGTCTTACAATCTTATCCCCAACAACCCCAAAAAGTGAGTCTGTTCTTGTAACGCTTCGATGGCCATTGATTGCGGCACTGCTTTCAGCAATCATCGCTTTAGGTGGCCCATTTGTATTGAAATCAATGAATGCAGAGGCGAATCAAGCGATTATCCTTCCGGAGTAGCTATTCAACGATTTGCTTGACTGGATTTGTTTTTTTTGTAATGGTCAATTGCAATCCTAAACCTGCGATCGCTATTCCAATTGTCGTCCAAACCAAGACTGTAGGAGTGATGGAGGAGAGTTGATACGGGCTCCAGATTGCAGCCGCAACTGATCGAATCCCTTCGATGAGTAACAGACTTCCTCCAAAAGAAGTGACAAGAGCTGCCGAGAAATATGGCATAAACGTTGCGACAAGTAAACCGATAAGTAAGCCCGCGAGTGCAGTACCAACCAACATCAACCGAGGACCAGTTGGAATTGCATCCCATGCCGCATTCGCGCGGCGCATTCCTGAACGGAATGCACTTTTGGCATCTTGAGCAACCATCTGTAACGTTTGAATGACAGCATCTTCTGATGAGGTTAACTCTGGCGTGTTTGGTGTATTGCGAACAATTGCGTTGTTAGATGGCTCAGGCGTTGTTGCTGCTTCAACGACATCTTCGATGACTTTCTCGCCATCGCCTAAACCGGCAACATGCCAAGTGATAACTGGAGCAACGATTGCAAACGAAATGGCTAGCGTCAGCAAGATAGTAAATTTCGCGATACCAACCGCGAGGATTGCACCAACCAGACCAAAAATGGCAGCAATGATGAGTGGGGAAACACTTGGTGCGAGATTTGGTGCAAGTAAGAGGCCCGTACCTGCTCCGAGTAATCCAAAGCTAAGCCCGACTGCAGATCGTAGTAATCGCCCACCTGCCAGAAGCAGAATCGTGCCTACGACGAGGCAAAAGGCAGGGACGATATAAGGTGCAATGTGTTCCATGGGCTCTCTATCTATCGTCATTGGGAGAAACACGCATGTGCTTTTATCTTGAGAATCTCACACAAGCGAAATCGCAGTATGCGATAGTAGTGCGCATACTTTACTTCAGACTCAAAGACAGTGTGCTAGCATGCACAGATGTTCAACGTAAGAGAATCTAGAGCGAAATGGTACCTGTTTGTACTGATTGGAGCGCTATGTATGCAAGATGGTGGATTCAGTCAATCCTCGAATCAAGCACCACCTACACCAGAAGATGGCCGTAATCGGCTTGGAGACGAGGCAAGCCCCTACCTTCTGCAACATGAGAAGAACCCTGTGCATTGGTATCCTTGGGGTGAAGAAGCCTTCGAAGCAGCAAGGTCACAGAAGAAACCTATTTTTCTCAGTATCGGTTATTCGACATGTTATTGGTGCCATGTCATGGAACGAGAGAGTTTCGAGGACCAAGAAGTCGCAGACGTACTCAACGAACATTTCATTGCAATTAAGGTTGATCGAGAAGAGCGACCTGATGTCGATGAAATTTATATGACGGCAGTGCAAATGATTACCAGAGGTAGAGGGGGCTGGCCGCTCTCAGTCTTTATGGAGCCAAATGACCTGCAGCCATTCTTTGGTGGAACATATTTCCCAAAGAACAGTAGCGGTGGGCAAAGGGGGTTCATCCCTACGTTAGAGTTTGTCAACGAAAAATGGCAAAACGAAAATGAAGCAGTGATGAAACAAGCACAACTCGTCTCAAATGCAGTGAAGAGTCGGCTAACAACGGAGCAGGAGCCAGTGCAGTTGAATTCAAAAGTAGTCGAGCGAGGTGTTTCAGGATTGCTCTCTCGGTATGACGCAGATCAAGGTGGATTTTCCACTGCACCAAAATTCCCAATGCCGGTGTATTCAGATTTCCTCCTTAACGCCGGTTGGGATATCCCTCAAGTGAGAAAATCTGTCACGCACACGTTAGATGAAATGTTGATGGGTGGGATGTATGACCAGGTTGGCGGGGGGTTCCATCGGTACAGTACTGACGGTCTGTGGCTCGTGCCACACTTCGAAAAGATGCTATATGACAATGGCCAACTTGTATCGACGTACGCATTAGCATATGAAAAGACAGGCGATCCAAGATACGCGAAGGTCATTGAAGAAACGCTCGATTATGTGGAACGAGAGTTAAGTTCTCCTGATGGGGGCTTCCTTTCTGCTCAAGATGCCGAGTCAAATCATCTTGAA
>CAZVAE010000113.1:0-3587 GCA_964624985.1 uncultured Isosphaeraceae bacterium
ATGTGTGTGATCCGCTGGTAGAGTAATTGGCCCGTTGATCGATCGGCGTTATTTGGCACTCGCTTCACCTCATTACTCGTAATACCATGTTGTTGTAACTCATTTGCTAATGTTTTACCAAATATAAGAGATGGGTCGTGAAGCGCAACTTTAACAGGTGTTGTGTGTGTCGCATTGACATTTCCTCTTGCTGTCATCACATTTGAATTCGGTGGTCGGGAGACCCAAAAAGAAGAAGGGTTTGATTTGGCCGTCTTTGAAGATGTCCTGTTCCCAATCGTAAGCCAAGGCAATGATGGAGCGTATCGTCCTAGGGATGCTCTTGATTCCTGAATAGGGGCGGGATAAAAGTGGATGACATTTAAGTGGTAATTGATCCCAGCGACCTGGGCGCAATACCAATTGTTAATTTGATCTGCCGGCCATGATGGGTGCACAAAATTTTGATCAAAAATTCGATCATCTACGTAGATCGTCTCAAAGGAACGTTTGCCAGTTTTGATAACCGCATCAACCCAAGGTTTTAACTCTCGTTGAAGGACTTCTCGTTCCGTTGACCAATCAGTAATCCCGAGCAGTTCGCTGTCGCCAAGAGTCGGATCGCCATCTCCAACGATGATTAAATCCTCGCCACTCTGAATGAGTTGGGTCTTGAACGTAAACTTCGGGCCTAATACATGGAGAGCAGCGCCACTCGTATATAACTTTTGGTTACTTGCGGGAATCATGCTTCGATTTCCATGGATGTCGACAAGGATTTCGCCTGTTGCAGTGTCAATGATTGTGACGCTTGCATTCCCCTTGTTCAGATCTGCCTGATGAATGATGGCTTGAACTTCACCACGCAAATCACCATAGGCGAGAGGGCTCAGCGTGAGGATGAAAAAGAGTGTAATTCTATGGAGGTACACGATGTCAATTATCGGCACAGGACGCAGAAGGGCATTATCCTCTACATCATGAGCGACGCTGCACGAATAGATGAACTCAGAAAAGTCTTGAACCAAGCTAACTTTGATTATTATGTCGAATCGAGCCCTACTATGGCGGATTCTGAGTATGACACGTTACTCGCAGAACTCGAAACGTTAGAAGCTGCGAATCCAGATGTGTTTGATCCAAATAGTCCAACGCAGCGTATTGGTGGGGAGCCAATTGACTCCTTTGAGGCAGTGAAACATGCTCTGCCGATGCAATCAATCGATAACACTTACACCACAGACGAACTGCAACAGTGGTATGAAAAACTCGAAGGGGGACCAAGTTGTACATGTGATCCAAAGATTGATGGGGTCGCGATTTCATTAAGTTATGAGAATTGCAAACTCAAATATTAAATTAATCAAGGCGATTGCGAGAAGGGGGATGATGTCACAGCACAAGTCAAAACAATTCGATCAATCCCACTTCATTTAAGGGGGAATCCTCCAGCCATTCTTGAGGTTCGAGGCGAGATATACATGCCGAACACCAGTTTTGAAGAGGCGAATCGTATGCGCGCTGAAGAGGGCGAGCCACTTTTTGCTAATGCGAGAAATGCAACTGCTGGTACCTTAAAAAGCCTTGATCCGAAGACCGTTTCAAAACGAAAACTTGCTTTTTTAGCACATGGTCGCGGCGAAATCACACCGAATGCGATGCCAAACAGATGGTCATCCTTAGTTGAGAAACTTCGTGAGTTTGGCATTCCTGCATCTCAGGATATTGTCATTTGTGATTCTTTTGTAAATATTGTCCAAGCCGTTGAACTCTTTTCGAAGAAACGGGAGACTCTTGGGTTTGGGGTGGACGGTATGGTTGTTCGAGTAGATTCATTGAATCTTCAGGAACAACTTGGTTCAACAAGTAAAGCACCTCGTTGGTGTATTGCCTTTAAGTATCCTGCGGAACAGGGCATGACACGTTTGCTCGCAGTAGATTGGCAAGTTGGCAAGAATGGCACCTTAACGCCAAGGGCTACAATGGAACCCATTTTTCTTGCCGGTACGACTGTGCAGCATGCGACGTTGCATAATATCGAAGAGATTCATCGAAAAGATATTCGGGTTGGTGATGAAGTAACTGTTGAGAAGGCAGGAGAGATTATCCCTCAAGTTGTAAGCGTCAAACTTGAAAAGCGAGATGGGACTCAGATATCAATTGAACCCCCTTCGGCTTGCCCTACGTGCGGTGGTCCAGTTGAACAAGAAGGACCAAAATTATATTGTGTAAATCCAGAATGTCCTGCACAATTTAGAGAGAAGGTAAAGTGGTTCGCAGCGAGGGATCAGATGGATATCGATGGTCTTGGTGACAAAGTTGTTGACCAACTCATCGATGCAGGACTCGTTTGCCATTTTGCAGATCTATATACACTTAGTGCAGATGATTTGATGCCATTAGAGGGTTTTGCAGAAAAATCTGCTCTTGCTTTAGTTGAAGCAATTGAAGAGAGCAAAACTCGTGGCTTGGCTCGGGTCTTATCTGGGGTCGGTATTCGCTTAATTGGCCGAGCTACTGCAAAAACGAGCGCAAAAGAATCCGAGTCAATCGACTCGCTCCGCTCTGCATCAATGGAGCGACTTGTGGAGTTGCCGGACTTTGGTCAGATTACTGCGGAAACGTTGTATGCAGCGATTCATTCTCAACAAGGAGTAGAATTGTTCTCGAAACTGAGTGAGGTTGGTGTTTCATTCCTAAGTTCAGAAACATCTGAGATGGATCCTATTTTCGACGGAAAAGTCTTTGTGATTACTGGATCGTTACAGCAGTGGGATAGAAACGGTCTAACTGAAACCCTCGAACGGAGAGGTGCTAAAGTGACCAGTTCAGTTTCAACAAAGACAGACGTCTTAATTGCAGGTGAAAAAGCCGGCTCAAAGCTATCAAAAGCAAATAATCTTGGTATTGAAGTTTGGGATGAACAACAACTTTCCAAGGAACTTTCAGAGTAAAATACCGTTCCACTATGGGACAACTCGCACTTGGTTTTCGTTCTCTTCTCATTAAAATCGCTATCTTCTTTTTGATGGCGGGTCTGTTAGCATGGGCACTTGGCGGCACCTTGTTTCCAAAACCGACAATCGTAGATTTGCCAGGAGCGGGCGATGTCTATTGGCGAGTCTCTTCAGGTGGAGAATTGCATGGTCTGCAATGGTCGCTAGTTCAAGATGGCAAAACGATTAAATCTGGACACTGGCAAACAGCTGTTGGTCCAGTAATCGTCGATGGCACATCGTGGGTCGCAACGGGAAATTCAGGGCAGTGGTCAATTTTTAAGATCGGGAAGGGAAGCGTCGAAGATTTTTCGGATGTCCCGCCAACTGTGATGCGTGCACTCTTCCCTTCTTCATCAAAGTAGCCATTTGAAAGAGCAACAAGGACAACTCCTGCAAGAGCAATTCTATACCAGCCGAAAATGGCAAGCCCATGCTTCGAGAGATACGCAATCAACCATTTAATGGCGATTGCTGCTGACACGCAGGCAACTACAATTCCAACGATCAGCGAGAGAGTGTCTATTTCCATGAGGGCACTGCGTTCTGAGAACGCTTTGTAGACTGTTGCGCCACCTAGTGTATGCAGTGCAAGTAGGAAGCTAAACTCGG
>CAZVAE010000113.1:3597-5994 GCA_964624985.1 uncultured Isosphaeraceae bacterium
AATGTTTTGGTCGTAACCCAATCATCATGCCAGCGACAATGGTAATCATTGAACGGCTCGTTCCAGGCCACATCGCAATACATTGGAGAAGCCCAATAAACAATGCGTGCTTCCATGTTAAAGCATCAATGGCGATAAACGATTTGTTCGAATTGTCCTCTTGGTAGGCGTGCCGTTGCCATCTTGAAACAAATAGCATAAGCACCCCGCCTACAACAAGGGCAAGAGCTATTGGTGTTGGATGCATCAATTCTTCTTCGATTGTCTTTTCAAAGAGAAGTCCTAAAACGACTGCAGGAAGGAGGGCGATGCAAAGATTGATGAATAACCGTAATCCGGTTGCATGTTTTCCTAAAAGACCCTGAATCATCTGCATAACTCTTTTGCGATACAGTCCAAGGACAGCAAGAACCCCTCCGCCTTGGATGACAATGGCGTAGGCATTATGGGCATCGCCATGCATCCCCATAAACCGTTGGACTAATATGAGATGTCCAGTAGAACTGATTGGTAAGTACTCAGTTATCCCTTCTACAACACCAAGTATGATTGCTTGAAAAATATCCATGTGCGATTAATCGTCATCAGGGAACATGAGACTTCTGATTTCCTTGCCGATTTCTTCAATTTCATGCGTCTGGAGTAACTCTCTTTTGTCTTGTGCTGCGTCTGATGAAAGGCGTTTTGCAAAGGTGCCGTTTTGGATATTATTAAGAAGGGTGTTGAAATGGGTTCGAAGATGGGCATCATCGAGCAGCTCAATGGCTTCATAAGCACCCATTTCAGCTGTGGAGCTGATTGCTTCCATCATCTTCGCAATCCCTTGTTCATGCACAATGTCAGCAACTTGTTTGACTTCGTGGCAGCATTCTATGTAGGCGAGTTGTGGTGGATAGCCCGCTTCGACTAGAGTTTCATAGGCTGTTTTGATGAGTGCGACTAAGCCGCCGACGACGATTGATTGTTCGCCGAAGAGGTCTGTTTCAGTTTCATCTCTAAACGTAGATTCAATAACTCCAACTCGAGATGAGCCGATGCCAGCAGCCCACCCAAGTGCAATTGAGCGGGCTGTGTTTTGACTGTTTTCTTGATGAACTGCGAAGAGGGCAGGGATCCCTGAACCAGTTTGGAAACGATTTCGAAGGGTGACGCCCGGCCCTTTTGGAGCAACCATGACAACTCCCACTCCGATCGCGGGATTAATATGAGCATAATGGATTGAAAAGCCATGTATGAATCCTAATGTGGTATCTTCTTGAAGATTTGGTTCAATCTGAGATGAAAATACTTTTCCCTGGACTTCGTCGGGAAGAGCGATGATGACAAGATCAGCTGCAGCTGCTTCCTCTATCGTGCTGACTGTGAAGCCGTCTTTTTCTGCCTTTTCAATATTACGAGTGCCAATCGTTACATGAAGACCGCTTTCTTTCAAATTTAAAGCGTGTGCTCGGCCCTGATTGCCATATCCGATGATCGAAATCCTCTTTCCAACTAGCCCATCGAGCGGTACATCTTTGCCCTTTAAAATTTTAAGTTGAGGAACATTCATTGCTTGACGAGTCTACCATGGTAATCATGCCAACGATTGTATTTATTGGATTTAGGGGTTCAGGAAAAAGCACACTTGGGAAGTGGCTCGCTGATGAGCTAGAATTGCCATTTGTGGATTCAGATTCAGTGGTTTGCGAACACTTGGGCCATCAGAGTGTGACGAATGCTTGGAACGAAGTTGGGGAAGTGGGTTGGAGAAATGCCGAAGTCAAAGTCATCCCACCCCTTCTTGAGCAGGATGCAGTGATTTCCTTAGGAGGAGGAGCGCCAATGCTTGAAGTAGTCCAGCAGCAGTTGGGGTCTGCGACGGTTGTGATCAACCTCACAGCAGATGAAGACGTCACATTAGAACGTATTGAGCATGGCACAGATCGACCTCGGTTGTCAAATCCAGACGCACAAACTCGCGTTGACCGGTTGCCAGTGTATGCAATGCTAGGAACGTTTGGGATTGATACCTCAGGTGATATAGAACAGTGCAAAAAGAAAATCCTGAAGCACCTGCACGAGGGCCATCAGCTTCCAGACACTGGAGATCCGCCTAAGTATTAAGTTATCTTGCGGCCGATACGACGTTGACGAGAAATAATCTTTCGACCATTCTTCGTTTTCATACGTGCGCGAAACCCAATAGAGCGGGCACGTTTAACTTTGCTATTTCTTCGTGGGTAATGAACAGCCATGCGTACTTCCTTTACGGCGAAAATTGCCGAGCAATGCATCTTACCCGAAACAGCAAAAATCTGCAAGAGTTGTACAATACGAGCCAATTAAGCTCAAGGAAGGGCATACATTTCTCTAATGGACACTGATTGGACTCAACTCGCAGAACGCATCATACGGTAC
>CAZVAE010000114.1:0-5877 GCA_964624985.1 uncultured Isosphaeraceae bacterium
TTTCCAAATAGAGTTCGCGTAAATCAGCCATCATCCAAGGATCCTGATTGCTTCATTGATTCCAGTTGCAAGCGCATCGATATCTTCTTTGGAGTTGTACACGCAAAATGAAGCACGGCACGTTGCAGTAAGACCAAACCGGCTCATTAATGGTTCTGCGCAGTGATTTCCAGTTCGAATTGCAACACCAGAATGATCAAGAATCGTTCCTACATCATGTGGGTGTACGCCATCGACCGTAAAAGAAATGATTCCGGCGTTGTGTTGTGATGCTCCGATGAGCGTCACGCCCTCAATTGCTTCTAGGGTGTCTCTGCCATATTGAAGTAACGTTGAATCATGCGCTTGAATGTGGTCGTATCCAATTTCATTGATAAACGAAACTGCAGAACCAAGTCCAATTGCTCCGGCAATGTTTGGTGTACCCGCTTCAAATTTGAATGGAACTTCATTCCATGTTGTTTCTTCAAACGAAACACTAAGAATCATCTCACCCCCACCCTGCCAAGGTTCCATCTCGCAGAGAATGTCATATGTTCCATACAAACAGCCAATTCCAGTTGGCCCAAACATCTTATGTCCAGAAATAGCATAGAAATCACAACCAATCTCGCTTACATCAACACGCAGATGTCCAACTGCTTGTGCACCATCAATGACCGTTGTTGCACCAACTTCTTTTGCAAGCGCACAAATCTCTTGAATGGGGTTGATTGTGCCGATGGCATTTGAAACATGTGCACACGCCACAATTGAAACGTCTTCAGTGAGGAGTCCTTGAAACGCAACCATGTCTAACTCGCCATTGTCAAGAACGGGTGCTACTTTTAGAACCGCCCCAGTTTGTTCACATAGAAGTTGCCAAGGGACGATGTTTGAGTGATGTTCCATCTCAGTAATCAAAATTTCATCGCCCGAAACTAATCGAGGACGCGCCCACGCTTGAGCAACAAGATTGATTGCTTCGGTTGCACCGCGAACGAAGACGATTTCTTCTGGACGACTTGCACCAAGTAACTTGGAAACATCCATTCTTGATTGTTCAAACTGTGTTGTCGCGCGTTGGCTTAATGTATGCACCCCTCGATGTATATTTGCATTGTCATGTTCATAATATGAAGAAACGGAATCAATCACACATTGTGGCTTCTGCGTTGTTGCTGCGGAGTCAAGATAGACCAACCGCTGTTCGCCGATTGATTGGTGAAGGGTTGGAAACGCATCAGAAATCACGTTCGTGAGTTCCATTTAAAGTGTCCGTATGAAATCACCACCAGGCATCGCCATGAGTAACTCATCTGTGAGTGCTTTTCGAAACTCATCGTCGGCTAGATCTTCTAGTGATTCATTTAAGAACGCATACATGAGCAATGTTTCCGCTGCATCACTTGGGATCCCTCTAGAACGAAGATATAACTTTGCCTCTTCGTCAATTTCACCAGTTGTAGCACCATGCGTACAAGCAACATCGTCATTGTAAATTTCAAGTTGTGGTCTTGAGATCGCATTAGCATCGTCAGAAAGAACGATGTTCTGGTTCGTCTGCTTCGCATCTGTTTGGGTTGCACCCTCCTTGACGTATATGCGGCCCGTAAAGACGGATTTTGCATTGTCATCAAGAATGCCTTTGTAAAACTCTCGGCTGTCGCAATTTGGTTCGTTGTGTTCAACGCGAAGATGATTGTCTACGTGTTGTTCCTTGCCAAGCATGTACATCCCATCGAAGTTTGATTCGATGTGCTCGCCGTCTAAGTACGCATAAACCTCATGACGCGAGCATCTTCCAGCAAGAGTAATTGTGTGCGTTTGAACGTTACTCGAACTATCTTGGGAAACATGAAGTTGTCCAAGTTGGTATGCACTCTTTGATCCGCGGATTGCGCGGACTAGGGTTACGTTTGAAGAAGACTCTGCAACGATTTCAGTTAGCGGCATAAAGAGGTGTGTTGCGTCGCCTGTGCAAACGTGTGTTTCAGCAACCGATATCATTTGGCCATGATTGGCATGGATGAGAACGCGTCCACTTGCAGCAACCGCAGATTTACCTGTTACAAGTTGTAGGATGTGTATCGTTTCTTCAGTTGTATTTTCAATCGTGACGGTGTCACATTCAAGTTTCGGGATAACGCTATCGCCACGACTCGAAATAGTTCCTTCAAGTTCATGACCTTCGTTGATTGAAATTCCATCAACAAGGCGAGACGCTTCAGCATGTAGTTTGCCATTGACAAGGACTACAAAGGGATTTGCAGGTGCAATGTCGTATTCGCTGATACATGCATCATCTAGAAATGGAGCATCAAACGCAAATTCTATGTTTGCAAGCGGCGATACATTCGTGTACATCCATGCTTCACTTTTGTGAAGCTTTTCAAAGCATGTCGTGTCAAAAGTCATTGTCGTCATCCGCAGCAACACTCAGTTCCGCAATGTTCAAAGGCAGTATAGCCCTCTGCTTCAAGCTGAAGTGCAAGTTCCTTGCCACCACTCTTAACGATTTTTCCATCAAGAAGGACATGTACATAATCTGGAACGATATGGTCAAGAAGGCGTTGGTAGTGCGTAATGACCACAAAGCCACGACCCTCCGAGCGTAATTTGTTTACACCTTCAGAGACAATTTTAAGGGCATCGATGTCAAGCCCAGAGTCTGTTTCATCAAGAACGCAGAGTTTAGGATCAAGCATTGCCATTTGGAAAATCTCGGCGCGTTTCTTTTCGCCGCCAGAGAATCCCTCATTCACACCTCTGTCAAGAAGGTCTGTGTTCAAACTTACAGATGCCGCTTTCTCTTCAACGAGGTCAAGGAAATCCATCGCATCAAGCTCTTCTTCTCCGCGATATTTTCGCATTGCATTGACTGCAGCTTTCAAAAAAAACTTGGTTGAAACGCCGGGGATTTCCACGGGGTATTGGAATGCAAGGAACACACCAGCACAGGCGCGTTGGTCAGCATCAAGTTCCATAAGGTCTTGACCCATAAAATAGATTTCACCCTCAGTGACTTCATATGCTTCGTGTCCAGCAAGAACGCAAGCAAGGGTGCTCTTGCCAGAGCCATTGGGACCCATGACAGAGTGCACTTCGCCTTCGTGTACAGTAAGGTTTACACCGCGAAGAATTTCATTCCCTTCGACGGATGCGTGTAAGTTATTAATTTCAAGTAATGGTGTTGTCATATTTATTCTCTATCAATTTATCCTACGCTTGCTTCTAAGCTCACTTCAAGAAGTCGACGTGCTTCGACGGCGAATTCCATTGGCAACTCTCTGAATACTTCCTTACAAAAACCATTAACAATCATGTTGATGGCGTCTTCAGTTGAGATGCCTCGTTGATTGCAATAAAACAGTTGGTCTTCACCGATTTTTGATGTAGACGCTTCGTGTTCTGCTTTTGCCGATTTGTTTAAGACTTCAATATAAGGGAAAGTATGCGCGCCGCATTCATCACCCATTAACATTGAGTCACACTGTGTGTAGTTTCTCGCGTTCTCTGCACCTTTTTGCATGCGAACGAGACCGCGATAAATGTTCTGTCCATGCCCAGCACTAATGCCCTTACTCACCACAGTCGACTTCGTGTTCTTGCCAATGTGAATCATTTTGGTGCCAGTATCGGCTTGTTGATAGTTGTTTGTGAGTGCGACGGAATAAAACTCACCAACGGAGTCGTCACCAAGCAGAATACAAGAGGGGTATTTCCACGTCACGGCTGAGCCAGTTTCAACTTGCGTCCACGTAATTCGGCTGTTCTTTCCTTGGCACTTGCCACGCTTCGTCACGAAGTTGTATATACCACCCACACCGTTTTCATCTCCGGGATACCAATTTTGTACGGTAGAGTACTTAATGTCCGCGTTATCAAGGGCAATCAGTTCAACAACTGCAGCGTGCAATTGGTTTTCATCTCGCATCGGTGCTGTGCAACCTTCCAAGTAACTGACACTAGCGCCCTCTTCTGCGATGATAAGGGTTCGTTCAAACTGACCTGTCGATTTCGCGTTGATACGGAAGTAGGTCGACAAATCCATCGGGCACTTCACGCCCTTGGGAATGTAGACAAACGATCCATCTGTAAATACAGCGCTGTTTAATGTGGCGTAGTAGTTATCAGAGTAGGGAACGATTGTGCCAAGATACTTTTTGACGAGTTCGGGGTGTTCTTGCACGGCTTCAGAGATTGGGCAGAAGATAATGCCCACTTCTTCGAGTTTATCCTGAAACGTTGTGCCAACGCTCACCGAGTCAAACACAGCGTCGACTGCAACACCAGCGAGCGCTGCACGTTCATGCAGAGGAATGCCTAATTTTTCGTATGTCTCTAACAGTTTTGGATCGACTTCATCGAGAGATTTCGGCGCATCTTCTAACGATTTTGGCGCAGAATAAAAAATGATGTCGTCGTAATTTGGTTTTACATATTCAAGGTGCGCCCATTCTGGTTCTTCCATGGTGAGCCAATGGCGGTACGCCTTGAGTCGCCATTCGAGAAGCCACTCAGGTTCGTTCTTTTTTGCAGAGATAAACGCAATCGTGGACTCGTCTAAGCCGGGGGGGGCGGAATCTGCCTCAATGTCGGTGACAAAGCCCCATTTGTATTTCTCATTAAATGTATCTTTGAGTAGTTCGGTATCTTCAGAAGCGGTGTTTGACGAACTCAAAAGCGTGCCACTATCTGGCATGTCTTTCAATAGTTCAATTTCATCAACCTGCTTTTTTGTATCACTAGGCATGTTTTTCTCGTCTTCCATGAGATTCAGTATCAATTAGATACGGCATCATAGTGTACCACAATAGAAGAGAAAAACTAGCACACCCTTGCATTGTGGGCAATCAACCGACGCATCACTATGTATCTGCAAGTCATGTATGCTAATTAGATGCTACGGCGTGAATTTTTGAAATCTGCGAGTGCGATTACAGCCATGACGCAGTTGCCTTGGCTTGTCAAAATGGGTTTTGGTAATCCCTCACCCGCCGGTGGCATCCTCCTCAATGATGCACACAGTGGATTAAATCCAACGTTGGTGCACAGTGTACACAAACCAACAACACTTGAGTCGGCACAAAAAATCGTAGTAGATGCAGTATCGCTTCAGCGCTCCATTTCCATTTCTGGTGGCAAACATGCTCTTGGCACGCACCAACTCGCACCCGATGCAATGCACATTGATACCACCTCACTGAAAAGAGTTTTTGGTCTAGATCAAGATAACGGAATCGTTAAAGTAGAGGCGGGGATTCGCTGGCCGGAATTAATGGAAGGAATTCAAATCCTTCAACGTGATGCGCAAAACCCCTGGGTCATTCGTCAAAAACAAGGTGGGTCAGACGAGATTTGCATTGGTGGTACGCTTAGTGCAAACGCTCATGGCAGGGGGCTGGGCATGAAACCGATTGTTGATGATGTCGAGTTTTTAGAACTCATCAATGCTAGGGGAGAGTTGGTCTTTTGTAGTCGAACCCAAAACAGAGAACTCTTTACATTGGCAATCGGTGGGTACGGATTGTTCGGTTTGATCTACTCCGTGGGCTTGCGATTGATGCGCAGAGAAAAACTGCGAAGAGTTGTACAAGTGGTGGACATTGAAGAGGTCGTCCCGCTGCTTGAGAAAGCAAAAGCAGAAGGATGTAAGTACGGCGATTTTCAATATGACATCGATGAACATTCCCCGTCATTTATGAAGAAGGGAATCTGTACGTGGTATGCAAAAGTTAGCGATACCGATGCACTTCCAATTGAAAAGGAGCAACTCAGCAAGGACTCGTGGCTAAATTTTTTATATTTAGCGTGTACCGACCGAAGAAAAGGGTTTGATGCGTACACCGATTTCTTTCGATCAACGCATGGACAAATCTATTGGTCTGACACGAG
>CAZVAE010000115.1:0-2360 GCA_964624985.1 uncultured Isosphaeraceae bacterium
TGTCTGCGACCTCATCGACTCGGCGACTTGCGTAGATTCCACAAACCTGCGTTTTCTTTCCAAAACTCACGACATCAGGGCGAACTGTTGTATGTTGCCAGAACCACTTCTTACCTGAACCATAAAACCCAGTTTGAACCTCATCAAAGATAAGCAGTGCTTCTCTTTCGTCAGCATACTGTCTCAGTTTTTCTATGAATTCATCTCTAAAGTGATTATCACCACCTTCACCTTGCATCGGCTCAATAACAATTGCTGCTATTTGGTTTGAGTGTTCATCAAATGCTTGTTCAATTTCCGCACATGCTTGCGCTTCTGCCGCTTCGATGTCATTCACAATATTCCCATCGTCATCGAAGACGCAAAATGGGTTGCTTACCCTTGGCCAGTTGAATTTTGGAAAGAGACCCACCTTATCAGGTAACGTGTTCGTCAAACTCATTGTGTACCCGCTTCTACCGTGGAATGCTTGTTTAAAATGTAAGACGACAAGATCATTGACATCATCAACAAAACTCGTACGACCAAGTTTTCTTGCTTTCCAATCAAAGGCGGTCTTTAGAGCATTCTCAACAGCAAGGGCTCCACCTGATACCCAGAAATGGTGAGGGTAATCCTCTGGTGTGACTATCGAACCAAATGCATCAACAAATTCTGCAAGTTCAGTTGTATACAAATCAGAGTTTGCAACTTTATTGCGAGATGCTTTCAGAATCGATTTGTTAAATGATTCTTCCATGAGTGCTGGATGGTTAAATCCAAGTGGCCATGAGGCAAAACAAGTGAAGGCATCTAAATAGTCCTTTCCACTTGCTGAATCATGTATCCAAATGCCCTTGGAATTGCCAAAATCCAAACCAAAACCAAAACCATCACAAGTTGATATCTGCCTAGAACATCGCGTACGTGTTGGGGAGTGACTGCCATAGGGGGAACCTTTCTACTCAAAACAAGCCGAAGCGGAAAACGACCATTCGTTTGCCGTAATGTGCCATCATACCAAGACTTCCGTACATTGATAACCCTCGCTATTCACGTTAAACAGTGTTCAATTTTTTGATATTCAGCCCCCCTGCAGTGCTCTAAAGTGTACTTTTCAGAGAGAAACGACATCGATTTCGAGATTGAACTTGACGAAACTACTGAAAAGCAAGAAACTGTCCACATCTTTACTTGGGTGACAGTCACCCACATGTCTTTTCCGCTCCTCATTCATGATAGGTGCGATAACTGGAGAGCTCATTATGGCTATTCGTAGCGGCGCTGGCACTGGCGTCATCGTTTCACTCGTTGTCTTCGTTCTTGCGACTGTTTTCTTGCTTGTTCTGAGTATCGTCTTTTATGTTGAGAATAGAGAACAGATTGAAAGTGTTGAAAAAGCAGAAGTTGCATTACAAAAGTATGCAACAGTTCGAGAGCGAAGCGATGATTATGTCGTTACATTTGAAGCACTTGCAGATGCTGCGAACCAATCAGTGGTTGGGTACCTAAACGATCAACTCGAACAGCGTAACCGCATGTTGACCGGCAATCCTTCAGAGACTATTGAACAACTTCAATCTCAATTCTTGGGGAATGTTTCTGATAGCAGCCCACTCGTCATGACAGTCGCAAATCTACATAGTCAGATTAAATCAATCAAACAAGAGCTGGATTCTCGAGTTGAAGAACTTGCAAACGCACACGAATCAATTCAATCCTTAAACGATCAACTTGCAAGCCAGGCAGAGACCAGTAATTCCGAAGTTCAGCAAGTAAAGACCGAGTGGCAAGATGTCCAAGACGGTTCAGCAGACCTCAACAGTAAAGCAAATGACTATTTTGCTAGCCGTGAAGATAGACTAAACAGCGTTAGAGATGAGAATCTTGCCAAGATTGAACTTCTTGAAGAAGACGTTGATATGTTGCGGCTAGAACGTGATCGCTTAATGACCACTATTGATGATTTGAGAGGCAAAATTAATTCTACTCGTATGAGTTCTGTCGATCCTTCGATGCTTGTTGATGGAACCGTTCTCGAAGTTGGTTCAGGTAACGAAGTCTTTATTGACCGCGGTGAGAAAGACCATATTGTTTTAGGCATGACTTTTGATGTATATGAATCGCCCTCACAACTTCGATTTAATTCACAGGGACAACTTCCAAGGGGTAAAGCAACGATTGAGATTGTAAAAGTAGGACAAACCACTTCGACAGCGAAGGTCACAAGATCCACAACAAGTCAACCAATCATCCGTGACAATATCCTTGTCAATCCTATCTATGATCCTGAATATCGATTTTCATTCATCGTTCATGGAAGTTTTGATGCTGATGGTGACGGTAATGTCAACATCATCGACATACTGTCCATCGTGGGT
>CAZVAE010000115.1:2370-2629 GCA_964624985.1 uncultured Isosphaeraceae bacterium
AAAGACCAGATTACGAGATGGGGTGGAATTGTAGTTGAGGATGATGATACTGTACCTGGTGATTTAGATTTCCTTGTTTTGGGAATATCTCCCCGTAAGCCAACGCACAAGCCAAGTAAAGGCGCATCGAACGCGATGTTCGACGCATATGCAGCACAACAAAAAGCATACGAAGATTACGAACGATTGCGCAACGCAGCAAAAGCTGCTCAGGTTCCAATTTTGACCGCGAACCGACTTGATGTACTAACAGGGCACC
>CAZVAE010000115.1:2647-5834 GCA_964624985.1 uncultured Isosphaeraceae bacterium
ATCATCTATTGCATCTTGGTCACAGTACCTACCTTTAAGAGCGATTGCATCTGTTATTGGGTGTTGTCCAATTGAGCTCAATATGCAATCAACTAAAATGATTGGCGATTTGTATTACAGATTTAATGCAAAACGAAGAAAACGTGCGTCATCAAACATTCGGGCAAGTTTCCCAAAACTTTCAGAGCATGAGGCGAACGTCCTTGCTAAGAGATCCATGGAACATATGTTTCAGTTGTTTGTTGCTGAGGGCGTACAAATGCCCTCATTAATAACACCAACGTCATGGCAACAATATGTTGAATTCAAAAATATCGACAGAATTGTCGAACGGCTTTCCAATTCTAAACCAACAATTTTTATCACAGGGCATTGTGGGAATTGGGAGTTACTTGGGTATCTACTTTCTGTACTCGGCTACCCAATTGCGGCCGTTGCAAGACCTCTAGACAACAAATTGATTAATGACTGGGTGTTAAGGATTCGCGAAAAGCATGGTTTGGAAATTGTTACAAAATGGGGCGGTGTTCCTGTGTTGCAAGAGCTCATCGAAAACAACACGAGTATTGGTTTTATAGCGGATCAGAATGCTGGTGACAATGGAATGTTTGTGCCCTTCTTTGGACGGTTAGCATCTACATATAAATCAATCGGATTACTTGCGATGAGATATGAGATACCTATCGCTGCAGTACACGCAAAACGAATTGATGGGCAGTTTAAATATGAGGTTGGATTAACTGACTTCATTGAACCCTCTGAGTGGTCCGTTCAAGAAGATCCTCTCTATTACATCACCGCACGCTATAACAACGCAATAGAAAAGATGATTATTGATGCACCAGAGCAATATTTATGGCTGCACAGAAGGTGGAAAAGTCGCCCAAAATTTGAACGCGAAAACAAACCTATGCCAAAAAAACTCGTAAGACAGTTGGAATCTTTGCCTTGGATGTCCAATCAAGAACTTACTTCCCTTACGAGTCGTTACCATTCACCGTAACGATGCAACGATTAGAAGGATACACAGTATTTGTTGTTGATGATGATCTTGACATACTCGAATCATTCGAGTTGGCGATGCGAGCCGAGGGTGCGAATACCCTAAAAGCAAGCGATGGCACTGCTGCAATTTCGCACTGCCTTAACGGTGAGCCAGATGCCGTCATCCTTGACATGATGCTCCCAAAAAGATCTGGTTTTCTTGTTTTAGAAGAACTTCAAAATATGGAAAAGCCCCCTATTGTTGTCATGGTGACCGCAAATGAAGGAAAGCGTCACATGGCATACGCTAAATCTCTTGGAGTTTCAGCATATCTCAATAAACCCGTGAGTCTCGAACGGCTTTTAGATACGGTATCCTGTTTGCTTCGTGAATCGAGTAATCTTGCATGAGTAAACAATTTGTTATTCAATCTCGAACAGCAGGCGCTGATGGAAATCGAGTTCCACTAGGATCTCGAGATGAGATTGTACAATCGCTTTCAAAGTTTAACACTGCAGCAGAATCAGAGGGCGGTGATATGCTTTGGGGGCCAGGAATTCGAATTGAACTGCCGCCAGATGATGTCGTACAACAAATGTTACTCTACATCGTGGAAGAAGAAATTGCTTGGCTACCAATTGTGAAGCTCGCAAAACATTTTGATTGGTCAGTGATGGATATCGAAACGGGTCGAGAATTGCAACCGTAAATCACCGTTTCATAGATTGAAGAGCAAGTAACACTTCTTCCATCGGGGCATCAAACCGTTGCGGGCCATGATTAAAACAGACATACTCTATTCCTTGAGCAGCAAGAGCCGTAACGTACATTGATGCAGCATTCGTTGGTAAACCAAGCACTCGAATATGGCTATGATCTTCTATCAGTGCTTTTGAGGTTTGTAGAGCGTGGTCATATTCTGTAAAGACCATCGCAATAGGTGCTTCATTTTCAAACACAACCCACGGCACAGGGCACGCTTCTCTTCCACATTGAACAAAATAGAGTGTTGGCATTGCGTTGATGTAATCCCACACAATCTGCCTTGCTTGTTGAGTTCCAGTTCTCGATAGATTTTGTACGATTTGGTCGAACGTTGTTGTGTGTATTTTGACCATATTCTGGGCTCCTGCCATTTGTTCGTTAACAATCCAAGTCAACGCTTCAATCATGTATTGCAATTCATGAAGAGACCCCCCATACAAACCCCCCCTGAACCACAGGGCGGAATAGGGGGTCTTGTGTAGGATGCGGGGTCCCATTGCAGACTGCCACATGCTTGTGCCCTGTTCCGCCCTTCATGGTTCTAAACTAACAATCAATACGAGGCCCACTCTCTTTCAGTTCTCGGACGTTTTTTATTTTTTATTTTTTGAGTCTAAAGAACAGCTTTCTAAACTTCTGTCGGCACACAATTTAGGCGATTATTTCTGTTTTTAAGTGATGGGCGGCAGGTTAGAAGAGCTTGTGTATATGCGTGAGATGGGTTGTTCAGCACCTTCAGCGATTCACCTTGTTCGACGAGTGAGCCAGCACGCAAAACACAAACTTCATCAGCAATCTTGGATACTACTCCTAAGTCGTGTGAAATGAAGAGCATGCTCATTCCCCTTCTATTTTTAGATTCCAAAAGTAGATCCATGATTTGCATCGATGTCGTTGCATCAAGAGCAGTTGTGGGTTCGTCAGCAATAAGAAGTTCGGGCTCATTCGCTAGTGCCATCGCAACCATCACTCGTTGTCTCATTCCACCAGAAAATTCATGAGGATATGCATGCATACGATTCTGATCTACCCCAACTTCTTGAAGTAGGTCTGCTGTTTTCCTCATTGTAGATTTACGGGAAGACTTTCGTTTTAAACGAACAACTTCTGCAATCTGTTCGCCAATCGTGAACACTGGATTTAACGAAGTCATTGGTTCTTGAAAAATCATAGAAATCTTATTCCCACGAATTCGGCGCCAACTTTTTGGTGTCATATTAAGAAGATTTTCATTTTGAAAGGTAACTGATCCTGTGCATGTTGC
The DNA here is from genome assembly GCA_964624985.1 of uncultured Isosphaeraceae bacterium. Classification (GTDB taxonomy): domain Bacteria; phylum Planctomycetota; class Phycisphaerae; order Phycisphaerales; family SM1A02. The sequence continues at coordinate 5,662 of CAZVAE010000115.1, forward strand.
ATGTGTTGGCAATAATCCAAGTACTGCAAGTGCCGTCACGCTTTTCCCGCTTCCAGATTCACCCACAATTGCTGTTGTTGTTCCTCTAGCTATCTTTAGGTTCAGTTTGTTCACTGCTAGCCGGCTACCAAACGATATAGAAAAATCTTCTATTTTCAATAGAGACATTTTTA
>CAZVAE010000116.1:0-5768 GCA_964624985.1 uncultured Isosphaeraceae bacterium
CAAAAGATACCGCGAGCAAGTGCATCTTGGCTTCGTAAAGTCGCTCCAAAGAAGAAATAGTATAAAACGAAAGAAAACTTGAGTATAATAGGTGGTATGCGAACAGTCATTACCGGTCAAATCGGTATGGATAAGAAACCATACCTAGAAACAACAGCGAGTTTAGCAGGCGAGCGAGGGGGCAACATCGAAGTGTTTCATGTTGGGCAAATGATGTACGCAGAAGGACCAGATATTCGCCCTGGTCGAATTTTGGATTTACCACTAAGTCGCCTTCACTCTCTTCGTCGAGCTGCAATTAAAGACATTGTCTCTGCAACGACTCCGATTGAAGAGCACCCTAATGTTGTGATGAATACGCATGCGACATTCCGCTGGCGTCATGGTCTTTTTCCAGCATTTGATTTTGACCAACTCCAAGCGTTCCAGCCAAATTTGTTTATTTGTCTTGTCGATAACATCGAGGTTGTACACGATCGATTGCACGCAGAGCACGATATCGATGCAACACTGAAAGATTGCATGGTTTGGCGTGAAGAGGAAATTCTAGCAACGGAATTGATGGCACAAGCATGTGGATGCAACCATGAGTTTTACGTGCTGAGTCGAGGTCGTCATGTCGATACAACTGAAACTTGCTACAAACTCATTGCTCGAAATAATTTGAAGAAGGTGTATCCAAGTTTTCCAATGAGCCATGTCGTGGACATGCCCGACATCCTTGAAGAAATTGATCAATTCAGAGCCGCACTCGCTGAGCACTTCATCACGTTTGATCCAGCAGATGTAGATGAGAAGTTGTTACTCGACCGTGGCATCGAAGCCGCGAAAGAGGGCAAAGATTGGATTGAAGTTGAAGCACATGCATTTGGTGGCAAGAAGGACGGGGAGCCGATGCGAGTTTCAGTTCGAGAAATTCTAGACATCGCTGGAGACATCGATGGACAAATTTACATGCGCGATTTTAGATTGATTGATCAATCCGATATGATTGTCTCTCTAGTTCCTGAATTACCAGGAGGAGTTCCTGGATTATCAAGTGGAGTTGAACGAGAACTTCAGCATGCTTGGGAACACACAAAGGAAGTGTATGTCGTGTGGAAACCATCGAAGCCGCCATCACCGTTCATTACAGAAACAGCAACGAAAATTTTCTCTTCTGTTGATGAAGCGCTGAGTTATTTTTCTGAGCAAGGTTACTTTGAAATGGCGAACCTGTTTGGTCACTAATCGAAGGAAACCCATTCAAGAAAAAGACCATGTGCCGGAAGTGTTTTTCCAGCACGTTTTCTATCTTTAGAATCGATAATCGTCGCAATTTCTTCTGGCTCAAACTTTCCTCGTCCCACCTCTAGTAAAGTGCCAGCGATGATTCGCACCATGTTCCACAGGAATCCAGTTCCAGAAACATCGATATTAATCTGCCCATCCTCAGTTTCCGAAACGGTACATTTGTCAACTCTTCGAACAGTAGATTCCCGACCATGGTTTAACTTCGTGAATCCTTCAAAATCATGTTCACCTTCAAACAACGTTGCTGCTCTGCCCATACGTTCAGCATCCAATGTAAAGGCCGTATGTGCAACGTACCGTCGATCGAACATTGGTTTACGTAGCGGATCGCTACATCCATGCGCAAGTTGGTACCTATATCCCTTTGAAGTGCAATCATCAATTGGATTGAACGAGTCGTGAATTGACACGATTTCTCGAACTTGAATATCATCAGGAAGCCACGAATTAATCCCCATTAAGAGTTTGCTTGGCGGAATCTCGTTGGTCGTTTCAAATGTTGCAACTTGTCCCCGAGAGTGTACTCCTGAGTCCGTTCTTGAAGCCCCAATAATGTTGACGGGTTCACGGACGACTGTTGTGACAGCTTTTTCCATTACTTCTTGCACGGTTCGTAGGGATGGCAACTCAGGCCTGTTCTGTGTCTGCCATCCATGAAAATCACTGCCATCATATGCCACAATCAATTTGTATCGCATCTCCATATTTTAGTGGTCACTAACACTCGCTGCCAGAGACCACTAAAATATGTCAATGGCACAGATACTCGTAGTCGGTCCGCACCCTGACGACCAAGAACTTGGCATGGGTGGGACAATAGCAAAATTAGCCAAGCAAGGTCACGATGTGCTCTTGCTCGATATGACAAGTGGTGAGCCAACACCTTTTGGAACTCCAGAATTAAGGGCGAACGAGTCAGCTGCTGCAGCCGAGATTCTAGGTGTACGCAGAACGACAATCAATTTGCCTAATAGGTTCGTTGAGCACTCGATTCCAGCACGGCATGCCGTTGCTGCGGTCATGAGGGAACACCAAGCAGATATCGTGTTTGCTCCATACTTTGAAGACGCCCACCCCGATCACGTTGCAACATCGCGCATCGTAGAAGATGCACGTTTCGATGCAAAAATTTCAACAATCGATATTGCTGGAGAGCCAATCTACCCTACATGGCTCTTTTATTATTATGCAACACACCTCCGAATCATCCCCCAGCCGACCTTTCTGTTTGATACATCAGGTTTTGCGAAAAAAAAGCGAGACGCAATCGTGGCATATGAAACGCAATTCATTCTTTCAGAAAAAAATAGACCGATTGTTGGTTGGGTCGAAGCCCAAGATGCGTATTTTGGAGGCAGATTGCGAACAGAAAGTGCAGAACCCTTTTATTCCCGCGAACCAATCGGTCTTGGTGGAATCGCGGATTTAATCTAGAAGGAGTGTCATACGAATGGCAGAAACACGTCTGGGTTACGCTGACTTTACACATGTTGCAGGAATGACTGATTACATGAACATGACAATCGATTGTATCAATCGTTTTGGTGAAAAGTTAGATATCCTTGATGTGCCAGCGGGAAACGGTCTAGTTGTAGATCGATTGAATGAACTAGGTCATCACGCGATAGGTGGAGACATCAATGATGCAAGGGATGGGTTTGTTCGAGTTAATATGGAAGAAGCTTTTCCGTTCGATGATCACACGTTTGATGTCGTAACCTGCTTAGAGGGAATTGAACATGTGCTTGACGGATATCGGCTGTTATCAGAACTGGTTCGAGTATTGCGTCCGGGTGGCAGAATCATCATTTCCACTCCGAACACGATGAACCTATATAGTCGATGGTGGCATTTCCTATACGGTTATCCATTTCAATTTCCACCCCATGCAATGCAACACGTTACAAAAGAGAGAGCAATTGACCGTGGGCACATCAACCCAATGAGCTATCTCCGTATAAGGTACATTTTGGAATCACTCGGGGCTGAAGTGATCGACATTCAGGGTGACCGCACAAAGAAGAAGCACTTGTTGCCACTGTTGTTACCTGTCTTTTGGATTGGTTGGCTGCTGGGTAGAAAACATCGGCGTAGAGAGGATGGTCAAAACAAGAATCTCAAATCAATTTCGAAACATTTACGAGCAAAACAACTTTTGCTCTCTCGTTCGATAATTATCATTGCTCAAAAAAAATCTTAAAGACCTGTTGACCCGAACCCACCGCCTCCTCGGTCAGTCTCATCGAGTTCTTCCACAATTTCAAACGTCGCTTGTACGACTGGCGCGATAATCATCTGTGCAATTCGCATGCTCGGCTTCACAACAAACGAATCTTGGCCAAGATTGATTAACGGAACACAACACTCCCCTCGGTAATCGGCATCAATCGTTCCTGGCGAATTGGGCAGGGTAACACCATGCTTGGACGCAAGCCCACTTCGTGGACGCACCTGTGCTTCAAAATGATCTGGCAATGCCATTGCAAAGCCTAGTGGCACCATTTCAATACAACCACGCTCAATAATAATGTCTTCACTGTTTGCAGAATACAAATCCATTCCAGCCGCATGTTCAGACTGATATTCTGGGACGGTGGCTGTATCTCGCAACTTTTTATATTTCACTTGAACATGATGCATATGAACATTGTAATTGGCGGTGGCGTATATGATGCAAGAGATGGAGCAAGAAACAATACCTAATTGGGCGATCCATCGCCGTTTGTATGAATGGGTCTTGGGCTTTGCCCAAACACCCGCGGCACCAATTGTGCTTTTTACCATTGCGTTTGTTGAAGCATTTCTCCCATTTGTTCCACCGGACGCATTGCTTATTCCAATGTGTCTCGAAAAACGGAAAAAATCTGCTCTTTTCGCAATCGTTGCAATCGTTGGAAGTGTCGCGGGAGCAATGATTGGATATTTTATCATCGCCGGTCTCATCGCAAGCGGAACAGAATGGGCCATTGGAGCAGAGGCGATCGAGCACATCGTCGAAGAATTTCATCAGCGAGGTACATCATATGTTTTTATTGCAGCACTCACTCCGGTGCCTTTCTTTGCACTGACAACAGCAGCAGGGGTCGCAAAACTACACTTTGGAATGTTCCTTGCCGCATGTGTCATTGGTCGGACACTGCGATATGGCATTGAAGCGGGAATCGTATGGTGGATTGGAGCGCCAGCCAAACGACTTATCGAAAAGTGGTTTAACCTCATCACGATCGTCGTATGCATCGTGGTGATTCTTGGTTGGATCGTATTGCGAATGGTATGAAACAGAGTTTGATGAGAAGGCAGGGCTACGATTAACCCCCGATGGTTGACATTGTTTTGTCTGTACGTTTGAATGTCTTTTCGCCCATCGAGTGACCCGCTGATTTTGCTCTGACTGCGTCAATAAGGAATCTGCGAATCGAGCCATCGCTTGCACCTCCTCTCAGAAGGGGTCGAATCGACCACTCGTCGTCACTAAATAGGCATGGCCGAACAGTTCCATCAGCCAAAATCCGAAGCCGATTGCACCCATGGCAAAAAGATTGGGTGACCGATGCAATGATGCCAATCTGTCCACGTCCACGATCCAGCGTGTAATTCATGGATGTACTCGACGGTGAATCTGAGTTTCGTTCCACTGTAAATGTTCCTTCTAGGGTTTGAAGGATTTCGCTAGCTGGGACAACTTTCTGCATGGACCAATTACGAGAAGCGTCAATTGCCATAAACTCAATAAGACGCATCTGCACTTCATGCTTGATGGCAAACGCTGCGAAGTCAAGAATCTCATCGTCATTGACACCACGCATGACCACAGTGTTCACTTTGACAGGATTAAGCCCCGCATCTTTTGCAATCTCGATAGCCCGAATCACCGTATCTAATGGAGTGAACGATCGTGTAATCTGTTCCTGTCGATTAGACCGCAGCGTGTCTAAACTCATAGTAACGCGATTCAGCCCCATGTCTTTCCAGCGAGCACAGCAATCTTCAGTGATTCGAGATCCGTTTGTTGTTAAGGCAATATCTCGCAATGCTAACTTGCCAACCCTCGAAATCAGCGCATCAAGGTGTGGGTAGAGCGTTGGTTCGCCTCCTGTGATTCGAAGTTTATCAACACCAAGCGATGTAGCAATTGAAACGAGTCGTGTATATTCATCGAGGGATAGCAAGGATAATTTTGGAAGATATTTTACATCTGGATCCATGCAATAGACGCAACGAAAATTACATCGATCAGTAACCGAGAGTCTTAAATCATTGACCCTTCGTTGGTGGCTATCTTCAAGATACTCTGCATCAATGGAAGATTCTGGTGGGGTTGCTTCAAAAACGTTGAGAGGTATCTTTTTCATACAACCTTCGTACTACTTTTCTCAACAAGTGACTTGAATAACTCGGTGAGGCGGCGTGTAACATCTCCAACAGTACCATTACCAATCGTACGACCATCTACTTGCGTTACACTGGCGAGTTCG
>CAZVAE010000117.1:0-5734 GCA_964624985.1 uncultured Isosphaeraceae bacterium
CCGAAAGACCCTATTCCAACGCAATCGTCTTGCTTGACAAAAACACGCCCCTTCCTCCATTGTTTCTCCACACCACATGCAACCATCTTCTTGCACGAAATCTTGCATTGCAATCGCTGGTCTCGGTAAGATAACACCAACCCAATCTTCTAAAATTCTATCGATAAGTAGACACCATTTATTTGTTACAGAATGCATTGATTCCTTTTACCATGTGAACAACGTGATTCGTATGAATATCACCAATATTCCTTATGCTGACAAATCTCGACAACTGGCTTAATGTCCAAGCGAACAGTGCGCTTCTAGACGCTGTACGTTCATGCAACCTTGATGATGTTGCAGCAATGTCAACACTAAGGAAGAGCTGGGCACTCGACGAAATCTCGATTGCTGCAGAACTCGTTGGTGCTCGGCGACGTGCAAAAGGAAAACTAGAAAACGCAGAAGCGATTCTGGCTGATTCGGTTGGTGTACAACAAGCAACCTCAACAAGAATTGCCAGGCATAAAGCAATGCGGTTTGTTTCTGACGGCCCAATTTTTGATTTATGCTGTGGCATCGGTTCTGATTTGCGACACTTACCAAAACATACGGTTGGCATCGACATCGACCCGCTTCGCTGCATGATGGCTTGTGAAAATAGCGGGAAACGAACTACGTGTGCTGATGTTCGTGAAGTACAACTTACGAGCGATGCCCTGATCCATATCGATCCTTCAAGAAGAATCTCAGGCAAACGCGCACATGCACTTTCGGAAATGCAACCCTCCCTCGCTGAACTTACTCCTCTACTCACTGCGTGTGCTGGTGGATGTATCAAAGTTTCGCCTAGTATTGAGGAAGAAGACCTAAGTGAGTTTGAACTCGAGTTCGAACTTGAATACATCGAAGAACATGGTCGCGTTGTCCAATGTCTGATTTGGTTTGGAACTCTTGCGAATCACGCTGGACTACACACAGCAACATCGATGACTCTCAATGAATCGCGTTCTGGTACTCCAGAGTTCCCAGCATATAGGAAGAACATTGAGGGATGGATTCTTGAGCCGAACCCAGCTCTCGAACGCGCTCGTTTGCACACCAACCTAGCAAACGAATGTGACGCATCTGAACTCAGTCCGAATTTAGGTTTGTTCTGTGCGAAGTTATTGCCGGACACGAATTGGTTTACGACGTTCAAAGTCCTAGACACGACTCCAATGAGACGAAGCCATGTTGCTCAAGCATTACGTGCACTAGGTTGCACTCAAGTTGAAGTCAAAACTCGAGGAAAAACGATTGATCCGAACGAATGGCAAAACAAACTGACTACCAAAAGTAGTGGAGAACTTCTCTCTGTTTTTGCACTGCGACTTGGTTCAGAGAGAGTTGCGATCATCACCCGTCGCTGCTGATTACCGTAACAAGTCCTTGGAGTGCATCGTTTCTTGGCTCTCGCAGCAAACCAGCAAGTTCTAACGTGGAAAGACCCAAATCTTCAGCACATGCAGCAAAGAGTTGAGCGGCGATTTGCTCTAGGACGCTCTCTATTGGCAATTGCGCAGCGTTTACTCCAACAACACGAAGCACATTCCGCTTTTCCACTGCTGAGAGTCCATATAGCCACGATGCGATGATTGATTCATGCGTATCCATCTGCCAGCAGATAACGCAGAACACCCCTGAATTCTTTTGATTTCAAGAAGTGAGTTTTTCTCTAAAAATAATTCAAAAAAGATGAAAGGAAGCTGAAAGATAGCGATTATCAGGGCTGTATGGCATTTTTAGCCGTTAAACCACCAAATAGCCCCATTGTGGGGAGCAATGAAATCAGGACGAGTCACGGATGGGACAGTCCACAACAAGGTATGTGAGAACCATGAATATTCATATAGATACGAACACCGACGCTCTAACTCGAGAAGAAATGCTTACCGAGGCATGTTGTAGTAAGAAAAATGCAAGAGTACACCTGCTCAACTCAATCCACAACGAACTCGAAAAACAACAATCACAAGAAACTGCATATGGATACAACCCAATAAATGATATGTCATTCACTGGTGAGTTTGAGGCCATCGGCTCTTAACACGACCGAAGCCGGCATAGTCCAGGTGCCTCCTGCCAGAGAACAATACAGTCTCTCTCCATACCCCTCGTGTCGCTTCTCTCTCCAACTTTCGCGACACACCCCCCGATCAAGCACTGGAAGTGTTTGGTCGGGGTTTTCTTAGTTAAGTGACTGTCACCTAGCATTTATTAAACAATACTGCGTTACCCCCCCCACGTCGTCATTACTCTGCCATCTTTCGTAATACGGTGTGGAGAATTCCGCCATTTCGGTAGTACTCGACTTCAACTGGGGTATCGATTCTACAACGTGTTGCAAACACAACTTCATTCCCGTCACCATTCGTTGCTGTGACTTCTATTTCATCACGTGGCTTGACTGATTCGTCAATTGCGATCGCAAACGTTTCTGTACCATCAAGTCCTAGGGAATCTGCACTATCACCTTGCATGAACTCTAACGGAAGAACACCCATCCCCACCAAGTTGCTTCGGTGAATTCGTTCGTAGCTTTCAGCAATGACTGCCTTCACGCCTAAGAGCATTGTTCCTTTCGCTGCCCAATCTCGTGATGAACCCATGCCATAATCTTTGCCCGCAAGAACGATGAGTGGAATGTTCGCTTCTTTGTAATGGCAACTTGCGTCATAGATTGAACTCACCTTGCCCGTGGTGAAGTCGGTTGTAAAGCCCCCCTCTGTTCCTGGAGCAAGTTGGTTCTTTACTCGTACATTTCCAAATGTGCCACGCGTCATCACAAGATCGTTCCCGCGCCTTGAACCAAAACTGTTGAACAAACTGATTGGAACTTGACGGCTTTCTAAAAATTTGCCCGCAGGTGATTCAGCGCTGATGTTGCCAGCTGGCGAGATGTGATCGGTCGTCACTGAGTCCCCTAACTTACATAAGGCACGTGCTCCATCAATCGGGTGGATGCCAGGCACTTCTGTAGTCATCCCTTTAAAGAATGGTGGTTCATGGATGTAGGTACTTTCATTAGACCATGCGAACAGTTCACCTACACGAGCATTGATTGCTTGCCAATCTTCCCCCCCGTCGAAGACGCTGCTGTACTGTTGCACAAACTCATTGCGACCTAGGCATTGGTCAATTGCATGTTGTATCTCAGCATCCGTTGGCCAAATATCCTCTAAATAAACATCTTTCCCATCGATTTGTGCAATAGGGTCTTTCGTTAAATCAATTTCCACTGTGCCAGCAATGGCGTACGCAACAACGAGTGGTGGGGAAGCGAGATAGTTTGCTTTAATCTCAGGGCCTATACGACCTTCAAAGTTTCTGTTACCACTTAGAACTGAGCAAGCTATTAAATCGTTATCGATGATTGCCTCTTTGATTGGACCTTGTAGAGGACCAGAATTCCCAATGCAAGTGGTGCAACCATATCCGACAACCCAAAAACCAAGTGCTTCTAGTGAATCGAGCAAGTCTGCACTTTGCAGATATTCAGTGACGACCTTGCTCCCAGGTGCCAGTGATGTTTTAACCCATGGCTTGCGTGATAAACCAAGCGCATTTGCTTTCTTTGCAACGAGCCCTGCTGCAATCATAACACTAGGGTTTGATGTATTTGTACAACTTGTTATTGCTGCAATCACAACATTGCCATCACGCATTTCAAATGTTTCGCCATCGCATGTAACCGTTGTTGATGCTGCGGTTGGGTGGTCAAACATCTCTTCGCGATCTTTCAGCCATGTTGATTTCATCTCTGAAAGTAATATTCGGTCTTGAGGTCTCTTTGGTCCAGACAACGAAGGTTTTACCGTACTTAGATCTAACTCTACGGTTGATGTGTACTTGATATCCCTTGAGTCATCACGCCATAGCCCTTGCAACTTGCAATATTGCTCTACTGTTTCTATAAGTTTTTCATCACGACCAGTTAAGTAGAGGTACTTTGTTGTCTGTTCATCAACTGGGAAGAAACCCATCGTTGCACCATACTCAGGGGCCATGTTTGCGAGTGTTGCACGAGTAGCAAGTGTCATTTCAGCAAGTGCTTCGCCATAAAACTCAACAAACTTCCCGACAACTCCGTGCTCTCGAAGCATTTCGGTCACCCGCAATACAAGGTCTGTCGATGTTACTCCTTCAGGCAGCGAATCGGTCAATTTCATTCCGACTACTTCAGGTATCAACATGTAAATGGGTTGACCGAGCATTACTGCTTCTGCTTCAATACCACCAACTCCCCATCCGAGTACCCCAAGTCCATTAATCATTGTCGGGTGTGAATCTGTGCCAACCAAACTATCTGGATACAACGTCCCTTCATGATCCCATGTTACTTTTGCAAGAAACTCAAGGTTGACTTGGTGCACAATTCCAGTTGCTGGAGGGACCACTCTAAAATTATTAAACGAACCCTGACCCCATTTTAGAAATTCATACCGTTCTGTATTACGCTCGAATTCTTTTTCACCATTGATAGTCAACGCTTGGCTGGAGTTAAACGCATCAACTTGTACGGAGTGATCAATGACTAAATCGCATGGGACAAGTGGGTTCACTTTACTTGCTGCATGTTCATCCCCTGTCAATTCGACAACTGCATTACGCATCGCTGCAAGGTCAACAACTGCAGGGACTCCCGTAAAGTCCTGCAACACGACCCTACCAGGTGTAAATGGAATCTCCACTTCAGCTACATTCGTTGCGTCATATTCAGCAAGGGCAATGACATCTTCACGAGTGACGATGCCATTCCCGCAATGACGCAAACATGATTCGAGCAAGACTCGAATGCTGTAAGGCAAGGAATCAATGTTTCCAACTGAATCAAGGAGATATACCGTGCGTTCGCCCAATGGAGTCGAGATTGTTTCACATCCGCTATTCAATTCTGTACTCATAGAACTGTATTTTAACAGAATTAGAGTTTAACTGAAATCGCCGCGATTTTCGTTTAAACGGACAGCTGCTTTAGGCCCTCGAACAGTGTGATTTGGTTCAACCGAACGCATGAGAAAGACACCGCCTGCAACAACACATTCGTCACCAATCATCGTATCACCGCCAAGTATTGTTGCTCCAGCATAGACCGTTACGTGATCTCCAAGTGTTGGATGACGCTTTGTACCTCTTTTCAAACTGCCCGCATCATCTTTTTCAAAACTTTTCGCACCCAACGTGACGCCTTGATATACCTTGCAATAATCCCCAATGATAGTGGTCTCACCAATCACGACTCCAGTACCATGATCAATAAAGAATGATTCACCTATTGTTGCTCCTGGGTGAATATCAATGCCCGTTAACTCGTGAGCATGTTCAGCAATGATTCTTGGAATAAGTGGAACACTCATCAAATACAATTCATGCGCAACTCTGTGCATCCATAACGCGCGTATTCCGGGATAACAAAAAATTGTTTCGTCGGTGTGATGCGCTGCAGGATCGCCATCATATGCAGCTTGAACATCAAGAGAGAGTGCTTTGCGTAATTCTGGAATCTTACTGATGAATCCATCTACTACTTCTTGTGCTCGCTCCTCGCAATCCGGGCAATGTTGTTCGAATGAAACATACTCCGTCGATTCCACATACCGAAGAGCGCCTGCAATCTGGTGAAATAGCGGGCCAGCGATACCACTAAGGAGTTGTCTTGTGTGCGCTTGTAATTCTTCTGAATCAATAACTCTCGGCCCATTAAACCCAG
>CAZVAE010000118.1:0-5660 GCA_964624985.1 uncultured Isosphaeraceae bacterium
TTTCTCAGTAATCACAGAAACAGCCGAAGTACTTAAAAAGCACGAGACAAAAGAACAATTGGTCGGTATCGACAACACAGTCAAGTTCCTAAGAGAACAGTATGAAAAGGCGTTTGATAAAGTAGAATCGGTTGGATATTCAACATTACCAACAGGAATTGTTCACGGAGATTGGCATCCAGGAAACACGCTTTATAAAGATGGCGAGATTATCGCAGTGATTGATTTTGATTCATTGCGATATTGTCCGAGGATTACAGACATTGCCAATGGTGCACTGCAATTCTCAATGCGCATGGGTGATGCTGAAGATGTAGAGAATTGGCCAGACACATTTCGGGGACACACAATCCAGTCGCTTGTTCAGGCGTACGACCAGTTTACAACTCGACCACTGATGGCATCAGAAAGAGCAATCGTTCCTTCTCTTATGATTGAGGCAATGGTCGTCGAGAGCATCATTCCAATTCATAAATCTGGCAGTTTTGGTCGAGTTAGGGGATCAGTCTTTTTGAGAATGATTGAGCGAAAACTCAATTGGCTTTTACCACGAGTAGATAGAGTCATTGAAGTAATCCAACCACCCATGAACGATGAGGACAGTTTCGGATGAATGAAGACCTCGTAACACTTGTTTCCCCTCAAACAGAGTTTGAGGCAAACATTCTTGCAATAGTGCTGAAGGATCATGGCATCAATGCATTTGTGTTTGCTAATCCAGGTATGACATTTGGTGTTAGTTTTAGCAGTGGAACACTTGGCTATCCATTACAAGTTCCAAGAAATGAAGTTGAACGGGCGAGGCAAGTACTCATTGAGAATAAGCGACACTCGATTGATATCGATTGGGATGAGTTGGAATTAGCGGGAAGCGGCGAATCGCCGTTTGAACAAAAACCAATGCCGATCACTGCAAGAATCGCATTTTTCTGCGTTGTCCTCGCGCTGATATCAGGCATTTGTGTTGTTGTACTTCAATTGTTGAATTGATCAACGAACGAGTCTATCGCTTCTGCATCACTTGGTCCCATGGGACCAACTGGTGTCATCACAAGCCAGTCAGAAATGTCATCTATTCCAATTGTTTCTTGATGACCCTCTTGAATTTTCCCTCGACATTTCCTTGATTTGTTTCGATGACATGAAACCATAGATATTCTCGAGGTGCATCCTCGTCCTCATTGTTTGTCCAAGGTACTTGAACTAAACATGTTGCATGTTCGCTCTCTCCAATTTGTTCTGCTGCTCTAAGAAACAGTTTCCATTGTTGTTTTGCGATTGATGCTTGTCGATTCGTACTTCTTGTGGACTTCATTACAGAAGATTGACCTGATTGCAACGATTGAAGTGCAATCGCAGGAAACAAAGTGGTGCCATCATGTGAAGTTACAGAAACACTTGGATTGTTTCGGACTCCATCTCCTGGCATATCCTCTTGTAAAGATGAGACTATATCTTCTGTTTCAGTTAATGAGAGTAGCAGGTTAGAACCAATAGAAAATGGTTGAGATCTTTGAGGTAGTGACGTTTCAAGGGAAAGTGCGGCTAATCCATCGATGATGTGAACCGCCTCGTTTGAAAGGATTGCAGGAACACCAAGCATTTCTAACTCAAAACGACCACAACGATTTAACCCATGCGTTGTTACCCATGCCCAACGATCATCAGGCTCGTTTTCTTCCGGCGCTTCAACAACTCTTGTCACCCAGAGAACTTCTTCAGGCGGTTCAATCTCGTTGGAATCAAAAACACTGGCGAGTATCTGTTTCGGAAACCATCTTCCGGTTGAGAGGTCACAAACTTGCTCAACTTCTAAGTTGAGTCCATGAAGCAATCTCATAAGATTTGAAAAGTGGGTGAGGGGATCCCCAGTATGCAACATTGTTTGAATTGCAAGTATCCAACCCTCATGTATTCCTGTTGAGTCTTTCGCAACTTCATGCAATGGTTCCGCCCAAATGAGAAGATCGCTTGGCAGATTGGCAATTCTTGCACGCATCGCCCACTCGACCTCCGAATCAGGTGGTTCTATCTCTTCAGCGTTTATTGTTTCACCAACACAAGAAGCAATCGCTTTTCCAACCTCCTCAACAGTCGCACACGATTGGCTTGGTATCACTGCTCTCAAATCTGTAGTTGAGGGAGGAGAAAAAGACCAAGTGGGTTCTTCAGATAGACCCGCAAATTCAAGTAAGTCAAAATCTGTTCCCATCTAATTCGCGACTATGTTGATAATTTTATTGGGAATGATAATGACCTTACGTACGGTTACATTTGCGAGAAGTGGTTTTATCTGCTCATCTTGAATCGCCAGTTGTTCAACCACATCGTCATTGGCATTCATCGGAACGGAAATTCTTCCACGAACTTTACCCATGATTTGTACAGGAATCTCTATCGTTTCTTCGAGTAAAAGGTCCGGATTAAACGATGGCCACTCCTGCATTGAGACATACCCGCTCCCACATATTTTGGAGTAAATTTCTTGAGCGATGTGTGGAGCAAACGGAGAAAGAATTGTTACAAATGTTTGGAGTTGATCCCTAGTGATACTGCCCTCAGAAGTCGCAACATTCACGAACTCAATCATGGATGCAATGGCAGTATTGTGAGCAAGTTTTGGAATATCTTCAGTTACTTTTTTAACTGTTGCGTGTAATGCTCTTTCGACATTTGCATCTGGTTTACTGTCTAACTCTGAGCGAGCAATTCCATCTTCTTCGTTAATTGCAAGACGCCATACTCTCTGTAAAAATCTATGGACACCGACAATATCTCGAGTATTCCATGGCGCGGATGCTTCAAGTGGACCCATATACATTTCGTACAAACGGAGCGTATCAGCGCCATATTCTTCAATTACAGCATCTGGGTTTACAACGTTCCTGAGTGATTTGCTCATTTTTGCGATAACCTGCGTGACTTCTTTGTTCGATTCAGTTTCAAAGTATGTCCCATCACGTTCTTCAACTAACGTTGCAGGGACAAGAGATTTATCTGCGCGTTGATACGCAAAACTTGTCAGCATCCCCTGATGAAACAATTTTTGAAACGGTTCTTGTGAAGAAACCTCGCCGAGATCGTACAAGAGCTTGTGCCAAAATCGTGCATACAACAAGTGAAGTACCGCATGTTCTGCTCCACCCACGTACAAATCGATGCCGTTACCCATCCAATATTGTTCTGCTTTTTTGTCTACGAATCGAGTTGTGTCATGGGGGCTACAAAATCGAATCTCATACCAACAACTTCCAGCCCAACCCGGCATCGTATTTGTTTCACGCGTGACTACAGTTTCTGGTGGTAACAAGGTAGGATCGACGCCAGCTTCACCAGCAGTTGTAGTGACCCAATCCGTTGCTTTTGCTAGTAATGGTTGAGGGTCATCAGATTCTGTAGGTGTGTAATCTTCTAAATCGGGCAGTTCAACTGGAAGGTGTTGCTCGCTTATTGGATAGTGTTGCCCACTCTCGTCAAAAACAATTGGAAAGGGTTCTCCCCAGTATCGTTGCCTCGAGAATAACCAATCTCTCAATCGATAATTCACTTTTGCGCATCCAATCTTTGAGGAAACAAGCCAATCGATAATCGCTTGTTTTGCATCTGCTGAAGGTAGCCCATCGATAGAGATAAACTCACTTGTTGATTGCATCGCAATTCCATCACCAGAAAAGCAGGGTTCATCCGAGCTGTCAATAGACTGAACAACTTCTCGAATTGGGATTGCAAATGTTCTCGCAAAATCGTAATCACGCTCATCATGAGCAGGTACAGCCATTATGGCTCCATGCCCATAGCCCATAAGAACATAATCAGCAATCCAAACAGGAATTGGCTTGCCGGTAGCGGGGTTCGTTACGTGTAATCCAGAAAAGACTCCCGTTTTTTCTTTTTGCTCAGCCATACGATCAACGTCAGCTCGATTCTTTGCTTCAGAAACATATGACTCAATTTCGTCAATGTCAATTCCATCAGAAGGGTTTTGAAGGATGGAATCCACCAATGGATGTTCTGGTGCCAGCACCATAAAAGTCGCGCCAAACAAGGTGTCTGGTCTCGTTGTGTAAACGAGAATCGAATCTTCTTGTCCAACAAGAGGGAATTGAATATCTGCTCCTTCACTTTTTCCAATCCACTCTTTTTGCATTCGAAGAGTAGATTGTGGCCAATCGAGATTGTCTAAGCCTTCAAGCAATCGATCTGCATATGCAGTGATTCTGAACATCCATTGTTTTAATGGTCTACGAACCACAGGGTGTCCACCACGTTCGCTTCTCCCATCGATTACTTCTTCATTAGCTAAGACGGTGCCTAGTTTCGGACACCAATTGACAACCTGCTCACCTAAATAGACAAGCCGTTTTCCATCAACGAACGCTTGCTTTGCTTTTGCGTCAAATGATTCCCAAGAGCCATGTTCAGGGATGATCTCGCCACTTTCTAACGCTTCAACAAGCGATTCAATTGGTCGTCCCTGCTGAGTTCGTTCATCAAACCAAGAATTGTAGGCCCGTAGCCAAATCCACTGAGTCCATTTGTAATACTCAGGATCGATAGTTGCGAATTCTCGAGACCAATCAAAACTAAAACCAATTCTATGTAACTGTTTTCTATACGTTTGAATCGCTTTTTTAGTCGTCGTTGCTGGATGTACTCCAGTTTCTATTGCATATTGCTCTGCTGGTAATCCGAAAGCATCCCACCCCATAGGGTGTAAAACATTAAAACCATTCATCCTTTTGAATCGAGCAAGGATGTCGCTTCCGATATATCCAACAGGGTGTCCTACATGTAGACCAGCGCCGCTTGGGTAAGGAAACATGTCTAAACAATAAAATTTAGGTTTAGCGCTATCGAAGCCAGCCTCGCCTGGATTCTTGACTTGATGTACTGCATCTTCATTCCATTTTGTTTGCCACCGAGCTTCAATCTCATTGGCAACAGAAGCACGATATCGATGCGCCAAAGTTGTATTTGACTGGCTAGTCATCATAAGAGCAGGATACCGCAGTATTCGTTATCTTTTTGCGGCGAGTTCGCTGAGATGAGATTTGGTTTCACCAACGAGGTAAAAACTACCTGTCACACAGATTAAATCTTCTCGACTTGCTGCTTGAGCTGCGATTTCAAGCGCTTCTGGAAGCGTCTCGGCAATCTGTGTCATTTTTCCGCTAATCTCTTCGAACTGCTTTTGAAGCCACTTTGGTTCGGCAGCTCGAGTATTGCCCTCTGCTTTGGTGAAAATAATTTTGTCTGCACCAAGTGAAATTTGTTCAAGCATACCGTGGACATCTTTGTCTTGGCAACATCCGAACACACAAACCATTGAATCATATGGAATATGAGCACCAACGGACTTAATGAGAGTTCGAAGTGCAGTCGGATTGTGTGCGCCATCGACAAGAATTTTTGGACGTTCCCAAACTACTTCCATTCGACCACTCAATGTTGACTTAGCGAGACTATCGTAAATCGAGAGGTTGTCAAATGAATAACATAGTTTCTTAAGTTCATGGATTGCTGAAATCGCAAGATCACAGATTCTCGCTTGGTGTTCACCGTCAAGTGGCACCGGAACATGCATGTATTGTTCTTCTTCAGTGATGACACAAATACGAGTATGCTGTTTGCCATCGATGCCGCCACCAAATCGAGAACTA
>CAZVAE010000119.1:0-5625 GCA_964624985.1 uncultured Isosphaeraceae bacterium
GCCCACCAATTTCCAGAAAAACAACACCAAACCCGTATTCTCTCAGATGATGATTAAAAACCAAAAACGACCGAGTTTCGTAGTCGAATCGAGGGAGGTGAAAAAGCCACGGATTTGATACCAGAAGTCTTTGCAATTGCAAGGGAGGCGATGGACCGAGCAGTTGGGATTCGAAACATTTTTAATCCCGTGCACGAATTCGATGCTTCGCAGTTGCCCGACCATGCAAAAAAGTTGTATGACGAAACAAAAGCAATCATAGATTCCACAGAAGACCGCAAACCAGATATGGAGTTACTCGGTTGTGTAGAGCCAGTTCCCGCTTGGCAACTTCTTGATATTCCAACTGAACTATACGACGCAGTTCGCGAACTGTACCCACAATCGAAACCGCCATTTCGAGCTCGACCATTCGATGTCCAGCTGATTGGCGCAGTCGTTCTTTATGAAGGTCAGATTGCAGAGATGAAAACTGGTGAAGGGAAAACAATTGTTGCCCCGCTCGCGTGTTATCTATCCGCAATTGAGAATAAACAAGTACACGTGGTCACCGTAAACGATTATCTCGTCCAGCGTGACCGAGATTGGACATTCCCATTTTTCAGAATGCTTGGTATGACTGTTGGTGCAATTCATCCGCAGCACATGCAGCACCCACAACTCAAACAAATGGCGTATCACTGCGACGTTGTTTACGGGACAACTGCGGAGTTTGGTTTTGACTATCTGCGAGATAACATGAAAATGAGCGTGCAAGAACAAGTGCAGCGCAAAAGAGAGATTGCAATTGTTGATGAAGTTGACTCGACTCTAATCGATGAAGCGAGAACTCCACTCATTATCTCTGGTCACGCACATGAGGGGCAACCTCGGTACGAAATGGCAGATCGACTCGCTCGCTTCCTTTTGACAAAGCAAGAGCCTTGGGCAAATGCAGATCAAGCTGTGCAATCCTGTCTTGTGAGAATCAGTGGGCTTGAAGGTGACATCAGAAATTCGCTGGATAAAGAAGCAACTAAGAAAATGCAAACTCAACTTGCGAGTGAAAAAGAAAAGTTGCCTTCACTTGAAGCAGAACGAGATCAATACACACAGTATTACGAGATTGAGTTAGATAAGAAAAAAGCAACATTGACGCACGAAGGTGTTGCTGAAGCACAAAGAGAAGCGAATATCGGTTCCTTCTATGTTGGCGAGAATATGGATGTGCCTCACTTATTGGAACAATCAATACGAGCGCACACCGTGTATCAACGGGATCGTGATTATATGGTTGCTGCAGATGACAAGGGTGTGTTAAGTGTCATCATTATCGATCAAAACACAGGCAGAAAAATGGTTGGCAGGCAATGGTCCGATGGATTGCATCAAGCAGTGGAAGCAAAAGAAGGCGTTCCGATTAAGCAGGAAACGCAAACAATGGCGACGATTACAATCCAGAATTTTTACAAGTTGTACGAGCGACTTTCAGGTATGACCGGTACAGCTGATACTGAAGCAACTGAGTTTTACGAGATTTATAACTTAGATGTCATCGTTATTCCAACGAATGTTCCTGTCGTCCGTGATGATCACAATGATCTGGTTTTTACTTCACAAAAAGATAAGCTAAGTGCATCAATCAATGAGATTCATTCGATGTACCAAGTTGGCAGGCCTGTTCTGGTTGGAACCACAAGTGTTGAAAAATCAAAAACATTAAGCCAAGAACTTACATCGAAGTTCAACATCCCGCACGAAGTCCTCAATGCTGAGCAACACGAACGAGAATCGGAAATCGTTAAATTTGCAGGTGGTTTAGGTGCAGTCACGGTTGCAACGAACATGGCTGGCCGAGGTACAGATATCAAACTTGAAGTGTTGTCTCCGGAGATATTGATTGAACACTGGAAACGTTCTGGAATATGTCCAAGCGATGTCAAAACTGAGATGAGTGAAGAAGAAGTGGTGCGTCGAGTGTACCGGCATCTAGCAATCAAAGAACTTGGATTCCGAAAGAACGACGTTGAACAGATGTCTGATGATGATGTTTACCGAGAACTCGTAGAATATTGGTGGACAACATGTTGTTGGTGGGTCGATGGCGATAAGGCCAGATCGATGAAGACAGATAAGATGCTCGCAGATCTTGACCAAAGTGGGGCATGTCTCTTGCATCGACTTCGCTTTTACAAAAACGTTGAAGATTTAGGCGGTCTTCATGTGATTGCTACCGAACGTCATGAATCAAGAAGAATTGATAATCAGTTAAGAGGTCGTAGCGGTCGGCAAGGTGACAATGGATCATCAAGATTTTTCCTCAGTTTAGAAGACGATTTAATGAAGATGTTTGCAGGTCCCAGAACACTGCAACTTCTCAGCAAAATGGGTATGAAGGAAGGTGTTGCGATCGAGCACAACATGCTGACGAAAGCAATAACTAAAGCACAAAGGAAAGTAGAAGAACGAAATTTCCTTGTGCGAAAAAATATCCTTGAATATGACGAAGTAATTGATCTGCAACGACATATTTTTTACGATTTACGCCAGCGTGTCCTTGAAGGCATTGAGATTCGGGAGTTAATTTTCGAGTACATCGAAAAAGCAGTTGAAGAATCTGTGTATGACTATTTGGACCCATCATATTCTGCAAGTTGTATTTCTGAGTGGATACGTGAGCATTTGATTGTTGGTATAGAACCAGATCGAATCATCGGGAAAGATCGGGAAGATTTACATAAGTTAATCGTCAGAGATTCACTTGAAGAATCTGTTGAAATTATCCGTGTGACGATTGGTGAATATCTTCCTGATACGATTGATCTTGGCGATGGGAAGGTTTCTGAACGTGATGAATCCTCATGGGATTACAAAGGTGCAGTTGATTGGTCAGTCGCAGCGTGGGATTCAACGTTATCTATAAGTGATGCGACTGAGATGACGCGTGAGGAGATTATCAGTGCAATTGAGGTTTCCGCATCAGAGAAGATTCAATCCATTGATCTGTCGCCACTTGATCAATACCTTGTGCCAAAGCACGCTCAAACTGAACTCTCAACATGGGTTGTTTCGAAATTTGACATCCCTTGTTCTGCTGAAGACTTTGATGACTTAGAACAAGAAGAAGCAGTCGATCTCGTGATGGAAAGAGCCATTGGAACGTATGAAACTCGAGAGCGTGAATATCCAATCGAATTTATGATCGAAATGACAAGTGCCATGATGCAGCAAGACCCAGCGAAAGCAATTGAAGGCTTCTGTTCAAGAGTCAAGGCGAAATATGATTTAGATTGGAATCCAACTTCATTACCATCAAACAATCCACAAGAACTTAAAGAATTTTTACTAGAAGAAGCAAACAGGTGGGATGACGAACGGCTTGAACGTAGAGCACAACGGATGCTCGATGAAAGTGATGGGGACTTAGATATGTGGTTAAGAGAGAATTGGAAATTTGCTCTTACTGACGCGGAAAAATCGCAACTGGAAGAAGATGCACTCGATGTGGCAATTCGGAAAATCAAACAGGTACAACGCGCGGAACTTGCTCAACTTGAGCGAACAGTTCTACTTCAAATTTTTGATGGCGTCTGGAAAGACCATCTCTACCAGATGGATCAAGCTCGTGAATCGATTGGGTTCCGTTCATTCAGTCAGTTGGATCCCAGAATCGAATATAAAAGAGAGGGCGCGAGATTGTTTGATGAAATGTTTGTACATGTTCAAGACCGCGTGACAGACTTAGTATTCAAAGCGAAAATGCAAGTGCAAATCCCTCAACAGCAACAACAGGGAGCAAAGCAACAAACAGAACAAAAAGCTCCGCCGGCTAAAGCAGACCAACAAAAACGTCCAAATCCATCACCTTTGCCAGCAGAACAATCTGTTAGAGCGGCATCAGAATCTGTAAAGCAGAAAGGTAGTGGAACGATGACTGTCGGAAGAAACGAACCCTGCCCATGTGGAAGTGGTAAAAAATATAAGAAGTGTTGTGGGAAAAAAGGATAGTCTGTGAAAATCGCTGAAGTTGCGTTTTTACGTAATCGATTTACGATCTGCAAACGCCCAGACTAAAAACACGACAACAGGCAGCACGGTGAGCCATGCTTGTCCATGCAGATACCCAACTTCTAACAGCGGAAGGGAGAGAAGGCCAGCGAATGTAAACAGTGCAATTCGTAACGGAGTAACCCTTCTGCCTGTAAACATAAACGTAGCGACAATTGCTGGAAAGATTAATCCGTAAAACACAAAGAAGCGTACATAATCTTCTTGCCAATGTGGGAGCCAATTTCCAGAGGACGCAACCCCGCCAAATCGATGAGCAATCAGATCCGCGATGAAACATGCAATCAATAGAAGTACGACAAAAAACAACTTGCGCTTTCCACTTGCAATCGCCAATCCTTCTTTGAAGTGAGCGCCTATCGTGAACATTGCTTGTAGTGCAAAGTGAAGACCGAGGAGTGCACTCACCGTAAAGAGTGTTGTTGCACTCCCAGGTGGGCCAATGTCGACATATGCAATGGTGATCCCAATCATGAGCAGAAATGCAATACCGAACACTCCAAAAGAATGTTTACTTGGTGATTGTTGGAGTGCTTTGTGGAATGTTGGATCAAGGTATGGGCTTAAAAAGAAGCCAAATGTTGTGATTGGAAGTAGCCAGACCACATCTTGCCAAGGCAAATTTCCTTTTGGGAGTTCGTGTACAGGTAACAATGAAATTCCTGCAAGAAGTGAAACAGACCAAACCATGACTGCGAGGATTGGCCAGAATCGAGTAGGTAGCAACGAAAGACAACATCCAAGCAAAAGTATGACGAATGGTAGCCATGCTGATATGAAAAGTAGAGAATCATTCAGAAAGACAAGTGCAAGCATCGCAATAAAAAAAACATGAAATGCGATTGTGACTACTGCGAAGAGACTCATCGCGGATTTGTATTTTTCAACGAGTGCCTTGGAGCGTTCTGGGGTACGAAGCACATACCCAAAGGCAGTGCACCCGATGATGTTTGGAACACTGAACAGCAGAAAACCAAGCCAGCCATATCTGTGGATTAGGATAACAGGCAGAAACATACCAATACACCAGGTCCAACTACACGTAAGGTAGAACCCCCATCCAATGGTTTTCAATGTAGTCAACCTTTGGCTCTATCTTTTCTTCGGGCGGCACGTTCTTTAATCATAGATTTTGGTGTGCAATGAAAAGTAATGTCACAACGACCTACGCGAACTTCTTTCCCTCGTTTGTGCAAGATTTGTGTGATGTCCATTGTGAAATCAATATTGAATTCTTGTCGAGTACTCATCTCACTATTCAATGTTTCAGTAATCTTTTCTGCATCACGAATGTTATAGACAGCAGGTCCATAACATGGTCTTAAGAATTTGTAACTCATATTTTTGCAGACAACAGCATAATCACTGCCACAAATTTTAAACAGGAACATGCCCGCGGCAACTTCACTGTTGCCGAGTAAAGAGGCGCCAGCCATCGCATTATAAAAATTACGATTCGATCGTTTAAATGGAAGAACTGCAGTAAATCTTCCTCTTGAAACTCTTCGCATGGAAATTCCGCTACGGAATGCAAACGGTAACCAGATAAGAGAACACACGCGATGCCAGAAGTTGTTC
>CAZVAE010000120.1:0-5557 GCA_964624985.1 uncultured Isosphaeraceae bacterium
AAGGATATTTCGTTCAGCGGGATGACCAAATGGCCACGCATCTAATGCAAGTTTGAACTCTCCTTTAGATGCTAACTCATTGTGTCGTTCGTTTCCTTTCAAGAGTTCCTCGATAAGTGCTTCCCAATCTTCTCTAAGAAGTGCTGCACCAAGAATCTGATTGTTTCCCTTATTGCCGAACCGCTGAGGTCCGAATGCGTTTGGAATCCCATTCTTCAATGAAGAGTTAAAACGCTCTTCTATCTTAGGCACATCGTTCGCACCCACTTCTCGTAGTCGAACCAAGAACCGATTACCAGCAAGGTGCCCGATGCGTAATTTGTTTGAGTGCCTCGTAGACGAAAGTATCTCGATTGAATCCACTTCTTTTGGGATTTCGATGTGCTGACCAGGTAGATAGATTGAAACTGATTGGGTCGTGACTGCTTTTAAATCTTTTCTTCCAGCAACACCTATGTCTCGTTTTTTTACTCCAAACCCTTTTGCAATTCTACGGATCAGTTCTTCATGAGAAGTATTCGTTTTCCGAACAGTAAGATAGAGGTGTTCCCCTTCTCCAGTAGGTTCGTATAAACTCAGTTCATTGACGGCAAAGTCGCTTGGTACTGATTTTAGAACACCATGCATAAGAGTAGGGGTTAATCCCAACCAAAGTCTTCAGGAGATTCAAACGAGTCGATGTCCTTTTCTACTTCGTCCAACACACATTCCTCAACGTAAATTGGAACTTGCATCGCAACACCAAGTGCAATTGCATCTGATGGTCGGCTGTCGATAACATGTTCTTCTCCACTTTGCTGCACGTACAGTTTTGCAAAAAAAGTCCCATCTGCAAGATCGTCAATGACGATTTTCTCTAGAGTTCCTCCGAGGTTTTGGATAACATCTGCAAGTAACTCGTGGGTCTGCGGACGTGGTGGAGCAATGCCTTTTAACCGCCTATCAATTGCATATGCCTCTGGCTTTCCAACCACGATTGGGAAAGTCCTCCCACCTCCAACCTCACAAAGTTCAATAAACTGGGCATCTGTAATCTCTCTGATTAATATTCGTGATAGTTCCATTCTTACTGCCATAGCCAAGTGCTCCTACGTGTATCATACGGCTCTTTATTCATCCCTTTGAAGGCAGCGGGATGGTATTCGCTCGATTACAAGAAAAGGTCTCTTTCCAATGACGAACCAAACACACTTATTTACTTCTGAATCCGTCTCAATGGGACACCCAGACAAAGTTTCTGACCAAGTTTCAGATGCAATTCTTGATGAAATGTTGAGGGTGGATCCCAATAGTAGAGTCGCCGTTGAAACCCTCGTCACGACCGGTCTAGTCGTTGTTGCTGGTGAAGTAACCTGTGATGGGTACATCGATATTCCGAATGTAGTCCGCGAGACAATTCGCAGAATTGGATACACCGATGCGACTCTTGGATTTGATGCAGATAGTTGTGCGGTGATGGTCACACTGGATAGGCAGTCGCCAGATATCGGTCAAGGCGTTGACACTGGAGCCGGATTGCACAAAGAACAGGGTGCTGGGGATCAAGGTCTCATGTTCGGTTTTGCATGCCGCGAAACAGATTCGCTTATGCCATTACCAATTGACTTATCGCACTTACTCGTTGCAAAACATGCCGAAGTTCGAGAAGCTGAGACCATTCCAGAATTGCGACCAGATGCAAAAAGTCAAGTGACTGTTGAATATGACGGGAATGAACCAAAGCGAGTAACTGCTGTAGTCCTTTCTACCCAACATGGACCGAAGTGGTCAGAAAATCAAGAAGGTCTTTCAGAAGCTATCATCGAACATATCATAAAGCCAGTTCTTGGAGATTGGTGGAACGACGAGATCACGGTCCATGTCAATCCAACTGGCAAGTTTGAAATCGGTGGACCAAAAGGTGACTGCGGTTTGACTGGCCGAAAAATTATTGTTGATACATATGGGGGTCGCGGTCGACACGGTGGAGGTGCATTCAGTGGCAAGGACCCAAGCAAGGTTGACAGGTCTGCAGCGTATATGGCTCGTTACATTGCAAAGAATGTTGTTGCTGCAGGTTTAGCCGATTGTTGCGAAATTCAATTGAGTTATGCCATCGGTGTTGCTGAACCAGTCTCAGTGCATGTAGATTGCCTTGGCACTGCTAAGATTGATGAAGGTGCTATCTCAGAACTCATCATCAAAAACTTTGAACTAACACCAAGCGGAATTATTCAATCGCTCGGTTTACTCTCGCCAATCTATGCACACACTGCATACCACGGCCATTTCGGACGAACGCCAGATGAACGCGGTGAGGGTTCTTTCTCTTGGGAAAAAACTGATAAGGCAAATGCTCTGAGCAAAGAGCTTGATTGTGCTTCTTCTTCAACATGATGGTTGAATCCGCTCGAAGTGTTGCGATCCAGAGAATCTCAGCGGAGTACAAGCATTTTCCAGATATAGAGCCGACACCACTACTTGTCGATGCACTTGATGCGCGGGATGGTGGGCTTGCTCGTGCGATTGACCACGCAGTACATCGACGGTGGATTTCACTCACAAAAGTGTTATCGAGCGTGAGTAATCGGTCAATGCACAAACTTGATGGACCCGTTGGCGCGACTCTTCTCGTTGGTGC
Source organism: uncultured Isosphaeraceae bacterium (assembly GCA_964624985.1). Taxonomy (GTDB): domain Bacteria; phylum Planctomycetota; class Phycisphaerae; order Phycisphaerales; family SM1A02. The sequence continues at coordinate 2,621 of CAZVAE010000120.1, forward strand.
GGCTCAATTATTGCTTTTTGACAGGATTCCTGACCACGCCATCATCCATTCGAGTGTTGATTGGATTAAATCCCGTAGCAAACATCCACGATCTGCTGGATTTGTCAATGCTGTGCTTCGAAACATCACGAGAATACGGGGTGAACTTGTCACAGATGGATCGTACAAGAATCCAAATCACTTTCTTAGAAACGATGGAAGTGCTTGGGAGTTTGAAACGCCACTCTTTGAAGATGATGTTGCGGCACAATTTGGATTTTCTCAGAAGTCGTGGAAACGGCTCGTTGAAGTATTCGGCCCAGAAAGGTCCCACCAAATTGGGCTCAATAGTATGGCTGAACCTCCAATAATCATCGCAAACTCTCCCAGTGCATCCTTGTCTGAATGTGTTATTCCTCATTCTATACATGGTTTTGGAGTAGTCCCTGCTGGAGTGGATGTTGCTGCCCTTCTATCGTCTTCGAATGCGCGAATCCAAGATCCTACTTCAGCAAGCGCACTTTCACTCACCTCATCTTTGAATCCAACTCGAATTCTAGATGTTTGTGCCGGTAGAGGGACAAAGACAAAACAACTTCGTTCGATGTTCCCAGAAGCATATATCGGTGCAACTGAACCAAACAATAAACGTAGAGAATCGCTTCTTGAGATTTCTGATAGATACAACTTCGAAGTCTTTAAGCCCGATTCAGATGGACCAACAGAACCGTTTGATTTGATTCTTCTTGATGTCCCCTGTTCCAACAGCGGTGTATTTGCGAGAAGACCTGAGGCAAAATATAGATACAACGATAAAAGTGTTTCCTCCCTTCTTGAGTTACAACAGTCAATTCTTGGTGAAGCGATGCGTGTGTTACGACCAAAGGGATACGTTCTCTACGCAACGTGTAGTCTCGACCCAGATGAAAACATTAATCAAGTCGACTGGCTCATTAAAAAATGGGGACTCAACTTGTGCGAGCAAATTGAGTCATTCCCCTCTTGTGTACCGGGGTTTGATGCTGCCACGTGGCATGATGGTGGGTTTGCGGCGCTTCTTCAGGCAACGTAGTTCTTGGCAGTATGGTCTCAAATCGTTACAATTCTTCTCTTCGTAAAGTCACACTATGAATCTCCTAGAACTCCTCCAAGAAAACACAATTCAAGCACCTCTTGAATCTACAGATCGGCAGGGTGCGATTGATGAACTTGTTGAAGTCCTTGCTCATGCAGATTGCATTTCTGATCGCAAAAAGATTAAACAACTTGTGTGGGAACGAGAACTTCAACGAACAACCGGCATCGGCGAGGGTTTAGCAATCCCCCATGGTCGATGCGACACCATTGACAAGATGGTTATGGCCATGGGAAGACCTGCTACTCCTATAGATTTTTCTAGTCCAGACAAACGTCCAGTTGAACTGATCATCCTTTTGGTTTCTCCAACAGACAATACATCCGACCACATCCAAGCGCTTGGGAGAATTAGTCGGTTGATGGTCAATCGAGCATTTAGAGAAGCTGCATATTCAACTGAAGACGCAAAGTCCTTGTACAACTTGTTTCATGATGAACTCGTGTCATCATCTGTCTAATTGTTGCTGTTGCCTTCGTAACTCAAACAATTGAGTCGCAGTTGAAACCGCTTCTTGCGCTTCTTCGCGCTGATTATTTGAATCGTATGAGCGGGCAAGCAACATCCACATCGACGGATCATTTGGGTGGGCTTCCGTTAGTACCTGAGCATGGCGTACTGCATGTTCAGGGTTGCCAAACTCTGATTCAAGCAAAGCGAGTTGAATTCGCAATCGCTTCGAATCTTGATTCTCTTCGACCGCCTTTGTTGACATTACAATTGCTCTGTCATACATACCATCTCTTTTAAGCCATCCAACATACTCTTCCCAAACAAATTCCCAGTTAGGATGGTCTGTGAGTCGAGAAAGGTAAAGACCATCGATTGCTTCGAATTGTTCGTGTAATTGCAGATTTCGGCCAAGAAGAGTCGTCGATTCTTCGTCGCCACCTACTCGACGATCAACTCTTCTGTATAGCCGTTCAGCTTTTTTGTGTTGCACCTGTTCATCAAAATACTTTGCCACTTCTACATCAACATTTGGGTTACTTGCTAGCGCGTATCCGCCATCGCCTATAGGGCTTGCGTAACTGTAATATGACATTGCCTTTTCTACATTCTTATTCTTTAGAGCGACATCTCCTAGATACTTAAACGATTGCACGGTCGCGCTATGTACCGTTAACGCAAACAAAATGAGTGCCACAGTGAAAAACAACACTCCACTCAATTTTATGTTCCCGCGATATTTCAATTGAGCTGAATGAAAGTTCACATGTTGATCAATCAACAATCTCCATGCTTTCCAGAAAATCCATGTAACAACCAGCGCAATGCCTACCGCCATGAGCATTGGGATTACGGCGTACAGACTTCTGAACGCGAAAAAGGCGAATAAAAAAAGTAGGGCAATGCAGATTTCTTCATACAGTGATAAGTCGTACTTTCGTTTCTTCGTACGTTTCCCCAAAGCAATGCTTCCGTATCCGATATGTAGTGCTTCATTTGGGCATGCGTCAATACAGTCCATTATTTTCATACACCCGCTATCAATGACCATCCCATAAAGTTTGACTTCTTCGTGTACTCGAACATTGGATGTACACGCTGCTGTGCATTGACCGCACTGCTGACAATTGTCATTGACACGAACGTGCATTGGCGAAATCGCATCGAGTGGTTTAAAAAACCCCCCGTACGGACACCCATATGTACAGAAGCCCTTCGCGCCTAACACATACACGGTCAGAAATCCGCAAACAAAGAGAAATGGGATTGCGACAAGTGGTGGAGCAAACGTACTCCAATAATCTTCAGTGACGAGGTGTATCGTTACCCCCGGCCATGGAAGTTTCACGATGACAAAGCGGTAGAAGAGTGGC
>CAZVAE010000121.1:0-5424 GCA_964624985.1 uncultured Isosphaeraceae bacterium
GCACTCATAACTTTTGGTTGTGGCCAAAAACAAGAATTCGGCACCTTCGCAATCAATGAAACATCAGCCAATCTTTGGACTAAAATTGAAAGCACCCCCCATTCCTCGCTATCCACATTCGCCATCAACCGCTGCGCTACTTCATACTGGATCGTAACGAATTGCCCAAGGCAATTTGAATGATTCGTGAGTATGTCAACGATTAATGGGCTTGCAATTTGATACGGTAAATTAGAAATAAGTTTCCACTTTTCACAGTCTAGTTCATGTACAACTTCTGGATTCAACTGTTTTTTTGATAAACAATCACCTTGGATCAACGTGATGTCATCTCCAAATCGATCGTTCAACAATCCGGTCAAACCCCTGTCTAACTCACATGCAACAACTCTACACCCCCTCTCGAGCAACAACTCAGTCAACGCACCTGTCCCTGGACCAACTTCAAGAATGAGATCGCCATCTTGCACATCTGATGCATCTACAAGTTTGGCTAGTACATTGTGGTCGTGTAAAAAATTTTGACCAAATCGGTGCAGCGGTGACAATCCATACTCTTCGAGCATCGTTCGAATTTCACGTAGCGATTGCAGGGTTATGCCTTTCCGAGGTATTCCCCAGATTCCGTATTTATCTTTACTACTTGCCCAACTTCAATAAAGGGAGGAACTCGTACTCGCGCCCCAGTTTCTACAGTTGCTTCCTTTAACTGATTTGTTGCAGTTGCAGCTTTCGGCTGATCCGTCGTATCTGTGATTTCCAACTCAACTGATGCCGGAAGATCTACCCCGAGCGCTTTATTATCAAACACAAGAACCGTAACTTCTAAACCATCTTTCAGCCACTGACTTTGAGATTGCATGACAACGTCTTCATCAAGTTCAATCTGGTCATATGATTCATTATCCATAAAGACCCATGGCCCCTTACCCTGACCACTACTGTCATAAAGAAACTGCATTGAGCGTTTGTCGATGTTCACATCCTCGACTTTATCAGATGAGTTAAATCGGTTTACTTTTATTGTGCCTGTATCAACATTTTTCATCTTTGCTTGAACGTATGCTGGTCCTTTGCCTGGCTTCACATGCTCTGTATCGATAACAACCTGAAGCATGCCATCATAGATGAGCGCTTGCCCACGTTTGAGTTCAGTCGCTTTAATTGGCATAATGTTTCCTTTACTTCCTTTAATCAGTGTGCAGTTGCTTCTGCTCGTATCTCACGAAGAACAGTGACTTTAATCTCACCAGGAAATGTCATTTCTTCTTCAATTCTTGACGCAATACGCTTACTCATTGCGAATGCTTCACCATCACTAATTGATTTTGCATCAACAATAACTCGAACTTCTCGACCTGCCTGAATCGCGTGTGATTCTGTCACACCATTTTGTTCCTTTGCAAGAGATTCAAGCTGCTCTAATCGTTTGACATACATCTCCATCGACTCTCTTCGTGCACCAGGCCGTGCACTACTAATTGCGTCTGCTGCCATAACGATTGGTGTGTATGGTGTTGTTGCGGGAATATCACCGTGGTGACCCGCAATGGAATTCAATACAGCTTCCGCTTTTTCGCCATATTTCTTGCAAAACTCCATGCCAATATGAGGATGCGTGCCATCGATTTCATGGTCCATCGCCTTCCCAATATCGTGTAAGAAACCACACCGTCTCGCAAGTTCACCATCTAACCCAAGTTGATCAGCAATGATTTGACAAAGAAATGCAACTTCAACAGAGTGACGTAGTACATTCTGTCCATAACTCGTTCTGAAATGCATCTTGCCTGCAGCTTCAATGATTTTTGGATGCAACCCTCTGATGTTTGCTTCCATCACAGCATCATTACCTTCCTTGATAATTTTTTCATGGATATCTTCTTTGACATTTTCGACTACTTCTTCAATTCGAGATGGATGAACTCGACCGTCAGATACTAACTTTTCTAGCACCTTTCCAGCAATTGCTCTTCGAATTGGATCGAAGCAAGAAACAGAGATAACACCTGGAGTGTCATCTATCAACACATCGACACCAGTTGCCTGTTCTAAAGCGCGTATGTTTCTGCCTTCTCTCCCGATGACGCGACCTTTCATATCGTCTGAAGGGATACGGACTGCTCGAACGGTCGATTCAGAAACATGGTCCGATGCATATCGTTGTATGGCTTGCAACGTGATTTCGCGACTCTTGCCTCTTGCATTTTCAGTTGCTTCATCAATGATGTTCTGCATCAATTCATTTGCTTCGTGTTCTGTATCGTGGCGAACTTCTTCAAGTAGATGATCTTTCGCTTGCTCTGATGACATTCCAGAAACTTCTTCAAGACGCGTACGCAATGTATCTCGCTCTTCAAGAAACGCTGTACGCTCCGCCTCAAGAATATCTGCTTGGGTATCAATATCTGCTCTTAAGTCATCAAGTTTTGTTTGACGTTCCGTAAGCTGATCCATCATTTGGCCGATACCATCTTCCCGTTTTGCGATTCGAGCTTGATCTTTCTTTATCCCATCCTGCGCTTCAGCAACTTCAAATTCAAGCTCTTTTTTTCGTTTTGCTGCCTCTCTTTCCGCCTCGAGTTCAACTTTTTGCTTGATTGACTCCCCTTCTGTTTGTGCTGTTGAGATGACTTGTTCGGCTTCTCGCTTCGCAGACCGAACCGTCCCACCCGTGATTGCTCTTAGTAAAAACCACCCCAGTCCAATTCCTATCAATAAACTCCCAATACCTATTCCCAGTTGTAACCATATGTTTGCAATCATCAATCTATCTGAGGCAAAGCCATCAGCCTTTCGCAAGGAGTCAAGCCATCCTTCAGATAGAACCAATCGATTGCCCACCATTACGAGCGTGCATGGTGCACCAAAACAGATTACGTTGAGCTATAGAACCAAGAACATGGTCCTATTCAATGACGACTACCGGAATCGTCTGGGTTGTCTGCATTAAAAAATGCCAAGCTCAATACCTAAATCAATCTATTCAGCCCTAATCAGCATCTATTCATGCCTTGTTCATTGGGACTGCCAGCCGTTGGGCTGGTGCGATCGGCACTCCTTAGGAATGACCGAGAAAACTGTGTTGCCCCAAACGATTCAAGGCAACTTCTATAATGCAATACAGTATTCCAAAGTACAGGTCTGCCGTCAAGCAGAAAACCCCGAATACCCTCCACTATGCCTCGATTTATTCACTGGTTCTTACGTTTCAGCATTCTGAATCCTATATGCATTCGACTTGTCGGCTCTGCATCAAGACGGAGAAGGGATGCCTATATTCGATCGGGCTTTATCGCGATACTGGCAGCTGTACTCTTTTTTGGACTTCTCGCAATCACTTCTGGTGGTCGTTTTTCACTTCGAGAACTTGCCGCAGGAAGTGCAAGTGTTTTTTCCTTTCTTGCTGTTATCGAACTTTTGTTAATCTGCGTGTTAACCCCAATCTTTATGGCTGGTGCAATTTCGAAAGAAGCAAATCCAAGAACTTGGGATATTGTGCTCACCACACCAATGTCACCATTGCAAATAGTCTTAGGAAATTTGTTTGGCCGGCTCTTCTTCATCTTTGCACTGCTTCTTGGCGCTTTACCAATCATGATTGTGACGCAATTTTTTGGAGGCGTACCACTACAGACAATCCTTTTGACTCAAGTTGTTGCCATTGCTCTTGCACTTATTGTTGCGACAATTGCAATTGTTTTAAGTGTGACTCGAATAGCTGGGCAAAAAGCTGCCGTCACCTTTTTTATCATCACAGTGTTATATGTGTTTCTCACCTATGCAATTGATACAACAATTCGAACACCAGTCATCACAGGTGCAAGTGCGACTTGGACTACAGTTGTTACACCGCTAAATCCTTTCCTTGTGTTAGAAGCACTCCTCCAGCCATCGGGATATGTCATTCCTGAATCAAGTTCGCTACCTTGGCCTTTAGGATGGCTTGTGACGCATCCTGTATCTGGCTGGGTTTGGATTGCCTGCTGCCTAACACTCATCGGAGTCACTTGGTCTTCGTTACAAGTCAGAAAACTGGGCGATCGTCCTGTTAAAAAACCATTCATGAAAAAGTTTTTTGATCAAGAACAACTAGACCGAGAACCCCACACAGTTTCTGGTAATCCGATTGCCTGGAGAGAACGAGTAACCAGACATAGAAACCTTGGCTCGCTGGTTGGCAGGTGGGGTTTCGTATCGCTTTTCGGACTTACATCACTCATTTTGACTATATTTTTTCTTACCTCAACAATTCGAGGAGAGACCCTAAGAGATGTTTCGCTCTATCTCATTCTTGGAGAAATCCTAATCGTTATCTTCACTTCGATAACGCTTTCTGCTTCTGCGATTGCGAAAGAACGAGAAGATGGCTCTCTTGATTTGTTGCTCACGACCTCAATGACTCCAAGAACGTACCTTGGAGGAAAAATCAAGGGATTAGTTTTACATGTTCTGCCCATGGCACTAGTCCCCTGTTGCACGATGATTCTCATGGGATTACTCGTTCTCATCAAACCAGATGTTGCGACAGTTTCAGATCTTTGGAATAGCACTGGCGGTTCTACTGCAGCGATGCCCATGGCACTCTTTGTCCCGGCACTTCTATTCCCATTCCTTTTCATTCCGTACATCGCCTTTTGCATGAGCATTGGACTTTTGTGGTCAATGCGTAGTAGAGGAACGATTGGTGCAATGGTGACGACTCTTATCGTAGTCATCGTTTTGACAGGAGGTGTCTCGATATGTGTTATTCCAATTCAACAGATTGAACTTCTAGGCATCGGTTGCAGCGCACTCTCACCAATATTGACAATCTTCGTCACCCTTACACCCGCAACTACGATTCCGAACGATCTTGCAGGAAATCTTACTAAAGCGAATGTGACAATTGGAGTTGCGCTGATTGTATCTGGCTTTATTTGGTCAGTTGTGACACTTGGATTATTACGAAGCATGGCTTCATCCTTCGTCGTCACAGTACGCCGCTTGGCAGGAATACATTAATCTCAGGTTCATGTATTCGTAGTGACATACTCACATAGCGATCAGCGCGAGCGCCAAGTGGTTGTTAAAAATTAATGACCACCACTGCGCATGACTTTTAGACTCGAAGGGAATGGGTACGTTGCAAAAACTCCCGTTGGTGCAATTTCCCACATTCGCAACGAAGGATACATATCTCCCCGGTATCCTGATTCATATGCCGTTCGCAGCACTGATTCAAATGTGGGTTCATGTCCATCTGCGTCAACAAGTCTGTTTGATTTTGCACCGAGGAAACTCACACTTGCACACGGCATTCGATCCCAACGCCGTTCAACCATATCGGAAATTTTTGAAAAGCCAGCCCTCAAATCATCAAGCGTAAATGCGTCCTGATTCAACGGTCTAAGAAGTGCGAGGACGTTGACTTCATCCATATCA
>CAZVAE010000122.1:0-5409 GCA_964624985.1 uncultured Isosphaeraceae bacterium
GATTACTTTGCGTCGTCAAGTTGGGCAAATGTACCAAGAGGATCTTCTAAAACTGCTGGTCGGCAACTTGCACAGCAAAGTTGAACGAGTCGATTGCCAACGATCATGTAATCAGGTTCGCCCATTCCATCAAGGGAACCTTTGCCAATCACGCATGTTTTGATTGGATAACTTTTTTTCTGTTTTTTGATAATCGCTTCATCAAGTTCAGGAACATATTTCATGGGGTTTTCTAGAAACTCCGCTTTGCAATCATTGCAACACAATCGAAACAATCGGTTTCCATAAATGAAATCAACTGACGCACCGTGCAAATCAAGCGGTTCACCTGTGATGACACATTCATCCAATGGATAAAAAGGCAGTTGTTGAGCAATCATCTTCGCATCCAATTCTTTAAACTTCGCTTCTTTATCTGCTTTAAATTTTGGAACACATCCAGCACAGCAAAAACGAACTTCCCTTCCATCAATCACCTCGATGATTGGATCACCCATAGAACCGAGTTTATTGCCTGCGATTGGGCAGGTATCGAGTAAGTACGGTGTGTTCACTACGAGTTCTTTACGAGCTTCGGATTGAATTTTTGTATTTTTTTGTTCAGCAACGTAAGATTTTTGTTTTTCTTCATCCCACGCTCTGAAACCGTTGGCACATCCGCCACAACAAAATGCAACGGTATCTTCACCCACCTCTACATTGACTTCAGGATTGACAGGAGACCCAGTGAACGGACAAGTGTCGTTTACGGGGTCTCCCCCAAAGAGAAATGTAGAAATGATGGTGGTCGTTAACAATGTAGTTACTAGATTCATTTTTTTCCAATCAGTTAAGAGAAATGAGAGTTGAATTGGTCATTATACGTACGTACCTTTCCATTTATTGCTTCTGATTGCCCACATTTGAATTTATCTGTATGCTGATATCGTGCAGATTACTCAACAGGTAGAAGATTGGTTTAATGTAAATGCTCGCTATTTACCGTGGCGAAGCGTCGACACACCGTGGGGGCGCCTCGTGAGTGAATTCATGGCTCAACAAACCCAAATCTCTAGGGTTGCAGAGCGATGGCCACTCATCATGAAGCGATTTCCAACGCCAAAGGAGATGGCGATTAACGAGGAGAATGAGTTGTTACTGTTATGGCAGGGGCTAGGATATTACAGGCGAGCGAAGTACTTGAAAGCTGCTGCAGAAATGATTGCGAACGACTTTAAGGGGGAAATTCCAAGCGACATCGATTCGCTTCTTAAACTTCCTGGGGTTGGTCGATATACCTCGGGGGCAATCGCATCCATAGCATTTCACAAACGAGAGCCAATCGTTGATGGGAATGTGCATCGCGTTCTCTGTCGAATTTACAATAAGCGAGACGAATCGGTCGCTGGTACATGGGTTTGGAATGTCGCAAAGAAGTTAGTCGAAAATTGCGATAGTCCTGCGACCTTTAACGAGGGGTTAATGGAGTTAGGAGCAACTGTTTGTCTGCCGAAATCCCCTAGATGTGAATTATGCCCACTGCAAAATGATTGTGAAGCATATTCACTAGGTTCGCAGTTAGAAGTTCCAGCGCCAAGAAAGAGACCGAAAAAAACCGAAGAGTTCCACTACTCTGTCATTATGCAGAATGGTGAGAACCTTGCGTTTCAGAAAAGAGACGAAGGTGGACTTTGGAGTGGAATGTGGCAAGTTCCCACAGTAGAATCGAAACGCTCTTTAAACATTGAGGAAGTTGTCAAGGAGTTAAATCTGAACGAGAAACTTGTTCAAATCGGTTCTTTTACACACATACTTTCTCATCGAACTATTGCTTTCACGGTTTTTTCCTCTAAATCAGAGGAAGATAGCCGGTTTACGTGGATAAATAAAGATGCTCTTCATGAGTTGCCTTTAGCGAGAGCCCAGCGGAAAGTTCTTGCTGTACACTGTACCGCATGAAATTACAAATATGTATCGGTCTTTTACTCTCGTCTTCAGTTGCAGTTGCACAACATCCCTTGGATTTTGTGCCTCAAGACGCACTTGCAGTTGTCTCAGTCAAAAATGGTGACGCAATCAATTCCACGTTGAAATCAATCAACGAACAAGCAAAGTTACCAGCAGCAGCGCCTAACGCAATAGAACTCAGCCAATTCTTTGAGAATCCTTCGGCAGTTGATAACGCCTCAGAAGTCCTCATTATTCTTGCGCCTACGAAGTTGGCAGAAGGGGAGAAACCAGCAGGAATGTTTGGTCCAATGCCTCACATGATGGTCGTATGCAAAGAAGAGTCTGGCCAGACCTTAAAACTGAACGAATATGGAGGGTTAAAAACATCTACGAATGTAGATGGTTGGTTTATTGGAACAGGCGCTTCAAGTTGGGAACCATCAAGTGGTACTACATTAGCACCTATCTTGGCTGACTTGCCAAAAGCTCAAGTTGCTGGCATTCTCGATTTTGCAGCGTTATGGAAACAGTTTGGACCTGTGGGACAAATGATGGGTGGGATGGCAATTGGATCTATGAATAGGCCTGGTTCGGACGGTGTAGTTTCACCTGAAAGACGTAAAGCGACTGCTGCAGCAAGCAAGGGTTTTAAAGAGGTAACAAAATGGTGCGGTGCCGTTAAAGACATTTCTGTAGGATTGAATTTTGATCGGTATACATTGATAGCCGATATCGATGTTCGTATGAAAGAGGGCAAAACCCTAAGCATCGACAACAGTTCATTACTCGAAATGTCAAAACTTCCTACAGATTCGATGTTGCAGTATGCAATGTCAGGGGAAATGACTCGGAAGTTAGTCAATATGGATTTAGGTTTGTTGCAAGAGCTCGCTCCTGGCAACGACCCATATCCTATATTTATGACTACGCAATTAGAGGCAATGGTAGATTCGATTCAAGATAATGTTATTGCATATGGGTTAGATAGCAACATTGGTCTTACTTCGACGACGCTCACAGATGTAGAAGATCAAGATACGTATCTCGAACAGATGTATGAGATCATGAACGAAATGACGGGAATCCTCCTAAATGAGTTTAACCTCCAAGTTACAACTTCAAATACGCCGTTGACTTGGAACATAAAATCACTCGCTACAGATGAGACGGTTAAGAATTTAATGGTTGCAATATTCCCAGAGGATTCTCAGTTACGATTCTCAAAATATGGGTCAAATCGAGTATTGATGGGCATGGGTCCCAAAGACTGGAAGCCAATTGGTAGGGCACGCTCCACGCCGATTTCTGAAATCATGGAGGAGTATTCAGATTCTGTAGATATTGATTTTGCGAGCAGTTTCGATGCAAGAAGTCTTGCCGTAGGATTCACTCAAATTGTTCAAAAAGTTGATCCAGAGGAGAACCTGCATATTGGTACAACTCCTCCCGCGAGAAGTTCACTCTTGTTTGGCACAACTGAAAGTGGAACCTTCATTGAACTACGTTCCGATTTACTCGGAGTTGCTACGTTGGTTGCAGAGTTAGACAAACTGGAATAGAAGGAAACAGCCTTATCCAGCGATATCTTCTACTCGTTCTGCCTGTACAACCTCTGGGTCGTTTGAATCTGGTTCGTCCTGTTTGTCATCTTCGGGATATTTGATTCTAGTGTGATATATCGAGTTTAATCGAGCGATGATTGCATCTTCAATCTTTGCAAGTTCTGAAAAGGTTAAACCGCACTCATCATATTGATGATCGAGCAATCTCTTTCGAGACAAATCACGTACTAGCGCCTCAATACGAGCAGGGTTTGGGTCTGGTAGCACTCTTGAAGCTGATTCGACAGCATCTGCAATCATGAGTACGGCAGCTTCTTTACTTTGAGGTTTTGGGCCAGGGTAACGGAATTGCGATTCATTGATCGGCTCGCCACTTCCTCCTGCTTCTTTCATTGCAGCATGGTAAAAGTACTCGACAAGAGTAGTGCCATGGTGAGCTTCAATAAAATGAATTATTTCCTTAGGCAAGTCGTATTCTCGAGCAAGTTCAATACCATCTTTGACGTGCCCAATGATGATTAATAGACTCATCGATGGCTTCAAATCTCGATGTCTGTTGTACCCACTTTGATTTTCGACAAAATATTCTGGTTTATTCATTTTGCCAACATCGTGATACAAACCACCGACGTAAGCTAAAAGTGAATCACCGCCGATTGCTTCGGTTGCTGTTTCAGCGATATCTGCAACTTGCCTTGAGTGGTTAAAGGTGCCTGGAGCAAGTTGTTGTAACTGTCTGAGGAGAGGATTCCTTGGATCTCGAAAGTCGGACAATGTCATGCCTGTTGTGATACCGAACAAACTCTCGATGTTTTGTAAAATTCCAAGAACGAAAAACCCAACTACAACTGCTGAGATGCCAGCAACGATGGAGTTCGTTAATACTTGTTTCCACGCGATGGAAAAAACGGGTACTTCTGCCATCCCAAGAAACAAGGCGCCAAGTGCAAATGCAATAGCAGTTATTCCAGATCCGCGGATAAGTGTTTGTCGCTGCCTTACTTCTTTTAACTGTCCAATCATTGTCCCGCAGCCAGCGATGAGTAAGATAAACAAACCAATCGACTGAGAAAGTGCCATGGTGACAATCGAACACTGCATAAATGCAATGAACATCCCCATCCGTTGTTTATAGGCAAGCGTCGAGACCGTGACTGCAAACAAAGTAGGAATGATTGCAGCTGCATAAACAAACGGTGGGGCTTCTAGAGTGACGATGATTGAAAGTCCAAGCATTAATGCCATGAGTCCACAAAGTGCAAAAAGTCGGAGTGTATTTTTTGCGATTCGCGGATATGTAATCGTCGTGTATGCACCAATAAAAATGGAGAGCATAGCGAGCAAGCCAATAGACCCAATCCTTGGCAACCAGCGTTCCATCACAGGAGCAGAACGAAGAAACTGATGGTGTTCTTCGAGCGCTTCTTCATATTGGCTAGGGGTGATGATTTCACCTCTCTGCCAAATAATATCTCCCCGAAAGTGATTCTTGACCACCGGAGCGATTTCACTCGCGGCTGTTTCAGCCCGTGCGTTTGTATCTTCTGCATCAAGCTGAATGCTCGGTTGATGGTCATTGATGATTCGAGCAACGATAACTGGTACAACTGATTCAGGAAAGCCAGCTCGGCTCACGACTTCTGCAAGTCGATGATCCTTCGCTTCCCCTTGGACTGAAGGCAATGCGAATGCTTCAGCAGAATATGGTTTTATAAAACGACCTGCTCCCTCAAAGAGAGCCCGATGAGCTGCTGGAGTAATAGTAAAAACTTGAAACTCCTCACTTGTAAGTAACGGCTTCCCTCGTTGCAAGTCACTAATGATTCGAGAAACGTACCTTCGCCAAGACTGCGTCGGCTCACCATCGCGGGACATACTTTGAAGACTTCTAAGAGTTTCTGGAGTTAGTTTGAATTGA
>CAZVAE010000123.1:0-5400 GCA_964624985.1 uncultured Isosphaeraceae bacterium
CGATGCTGGTGATGGGGGTGCGTGGCACAAATGGAACTCTGGTGGTACAACACACCCAATTGCAACAACTGAACCTAACTCGCTTGGTCTCTATGACATCCGTGGGAATGTTGGAGAATGGGTCACCACGAGCGATGGTCCCCGTGTTGTAGGTGGTAGTTTCAGAACACCCGCTGAAGAACTCGGAGAAGCATCGTTGCTAAAGCGAGATAAGACATGGAATCAAACTGACCCACAATTACCAAGAAGCCCTTGGTGGCTTGCAGATGCCGATTATGTTGGCCTGAGACTGGTCATCAATGAAGGAAAAACAAAATGAGTGAAATTACACGGCGAGATTTTGTCAAAGCAGCAAGCGCTGTCACAGCAGTAAGTGCAACCACCCTCCCCGCTTGGGCAGTACAAGAGAATAGAACTCCTTTAAAGATTGGATTCATCGGTTGTGGTGGCCGAGGCACTGGTGCTGCAAATCAAGCACTCAATGCAAACAGTGACGCAGTCATCTGGGCAATGGGGGATACATTTGAAGATCGGCTCACTGGGAGCAAAAGTGCACTCACTGCTGAACATGGCAATCGTGCAGAGGTACCTCGCGAAAGACAATTCGTTGGTTTTGACGCCTATCAAAAAGTCATTGACTCGGGTGTTGATATGGTGATTCTGACGACACCTCCACATTTCAGACCAGAACATATCGCTGCTGCGGTGAAAGCAAAGAAACATGTGTTTTGCGAGAAACCAATGGCGGTTGATGGTAGCGGCGTTCGTAGTGTGATGGAATCTACACAACTTGCAAAGGAAAATGACACGAACTTAGTTGGTGGTTTTTGCTGGCGGTACAACTATCCGTTACGCGCAACATTCGAACAAATTCATAATGGTGCTATTGGTGCTATTCGCTCTTATTTTGCCACATACTATGCTGCTCCACTTTGGACCAAATCTCGAAAAGAACACTGGAGCGATATTGAGTGGCAAATGAGAAATTGGGTGCATTTCGATTGGCTATCTGGTGATCATATCGTTGAACAAGCGTGCCACTCCATCGACAAAATCAACTGGGCAATGCAGAATGAAGCACCTGTCAACGCCACAGCTGTAGGAGGTCGGCAAATGCACGAACGAGCTGAAACTGGCAATGTGTACGACCACTTTGGTGTCGTGTATGAATATGCCGATGGAAGGCGAGCCCACCTTCACTGCAGGCAAATGCCATTCAGTTACACCGATAACAATGACTTTATTACTGGTTCAACTGGCACGTGTATCGTGAATGGGTGGACTGGTGCTCCTGAAATGACTGGATCGACGAATTGGACTTATTCTGGTGAACAGCCAAACATGTACCAAGTTGAACATAACGAGATGCATGAAGCCATTCGGGGTGACCGGCCGACAATCAACGATGGCGAAACGATGGCGCAATCAACGATGATGGCAATTCTTGGAAGGGAAGCTGCGTACACAGGACAGAAAGTTACCTACGAGGACGCACTTAACAGCACAACGCACCTTGGTCCGAAAGAATATGCTTTCACTGAATGCAAAATGCCAACAGTTGCTGAGCCAGGTGCAACTACGTTGAACCGAGAATATGCTTTTACTGAATGCGAAATGCCAACAGCTGCTGAGCCAGGTGCAACTACGTTGAACCCCTCGTCAAAAACGAGTCTACAGTGAAATCAATCAGAAGGTGTGGGTAGGTTATTCAATTTTGGATAGAACACGAACATCAGCAATAGACAACCAACAGCAATCCACATAGGAACTGAAAATAGCGCCGTGTAATCCATCCCCTCTTCTGTCATCGCCGACTCACCGACAACTGCGGTCGCAAACATACTTCCAACGATAATACCGATACCAACGATGACAAGGTTGAAAAAGTTTTGTCCTGTTGCACGGACATCTTTTGAACAATATTCATCAACAACCATGAATGCGACAAAGATAAAACAACCAAAGCAAAAACCATGTAAGACAATCCCAATGATGACGGGAATTAAGGTTGGGAAGTATGCAAAAATAGCCATCCGTAACCCGTATGCTACGAGTCCGGTGCATAAAAGAGTTTTCTTGCTGAATTTGATTGCAAGGATTGGCATGAATGCTAAAACTACGATTTCACTCATCTGACCAATGGTCATGAGACCTCCACCTCCCACACCAAGCACTGTGTTGATTCCGTTCGCAAACGAATTCGCTGTGTCACTTCCAGCAGCGTTCTGAATTCCCGTAATAAAATCACTCGCGTACACAAAATAGAATTGGTGAATGATGCTCACTGGTACCGCAATCAGAAACAATGTGACAAGTGGCTGGACACTAATTTCTCGCATTGTTTCCAGCCAAGCACTGCGGTCTGCAGGGTCTTTGGATGGAGGTGTTTTAGGCAATGTTAAACAGAAGAAACCCATAATTACTCCGAGAAATGCACTAATCGTAAAAGCAAAAGCTCGACCTGCGTTTTGGGCAGTTGTAATCTCTTCTACTGATACATCCGTTGGTGTAGACCAAATTCGGAGATATTGCCCTACAGCAATACCTGCAACAATCCAACCAACTGTACCCCATAGCCGGACTTTACCGAAATCTCGATCGCGATTTGGTAAGTGGTGGAATGCAAGTGAATTCGTCAGCGCAATAGTAGGTGCATATACAAATCCGTATACACCCGAGAAAATTGCAAACGGAACGAAACCCTCAGTTGTTCCTAACATAAACACAAGCACCGCACCGATGAGGTGACTAATACCCAGTAACTTTTCTGTTGACATCACTCTATCAGCAAGTTGCCCAGCAATGAAAGGCCCAAAAATTGCACCAACTGCTCCTGCCGAAAGACAAAGACCCGTTTCTGTAAGAGTGAACTTTCTATAACCCAATAAAAACGGATAAAGGATGGGTAACCATGCGCCCCAAATCGCAAACTGTAAAAACATCATGATTGAAAGTCGAGGGAGCAAAAACGGAGACTTTTGTTGTATATCCATACGTTTTATTGTAATCACAGACCAACTAAAATGTGGGATTACTTACGCTTATTAAATTTGCGCTTCCGTTTACCGCTCTTACCTTTAGGTTTGCTTTTGGAATATTTTGGGCGAGATGAACTGCTTTTCACAACAGAGATTGCAAGACTTTGACCACCTACTTTGGTTTTTTTTAGCTCATCGAGCATCGCTTTAGGCATGCCAAATGGAAGTTCAATAAAACTAAACTTGTCATGTAACTCTATGCGTCCTATATCTTTATCTGACAACCCAGAAACTCTTGAAATCTCGTTCACAACAGTAGCGGGTTTCAATCCGTGGGCTTTTCCTACTGCAAGATGAAACCGTTCCATTCCTTGAGTTACAGGAACATTATTCTTTTTGGACTTATCTCTTTTGCGGTCTTTTCGATTCCGCTCACCCTTACGCTCTCTGCGATTCCCCCTTCGGCCACCATCGAACTGTTCAAACTTAATTTTTTCATCTGCTCGTAATTCAAGTGGAGCGTCGCCTTGAGCCATGCTCGCTAGCGCAACTGCAATCTCAATTGGAGAAACATCGTATTCAATTGCATATGACTCAATAATCTCAGCAAAAAGTTTGTTGTTTTCACCATTTGCAAGGGTATCTGTAATTCGTTGCTTGAACTTATCTACTCTTCGCTCATTCACATGCTTATGGCTTGGCAAATCCATTCGTTCTATCTTCTGACCAGTAGCATTCTCGATAGAGCGAAGCATTCTTTTCTCCCGAGGCGATACAAAAAGAATTGCATCACCCTCTCGACCAGCGCGTGCAGTTCTTCCGATGCGATGTACATATGATTCTGTGTCGTATGGGACATCATAATTTATGACGTGGCTGATTCGTGGCACATCTAATCCTCTAGCGGCCACATCCGTAGCAATCAGTATGTCTAGTTTGCCTGACTTTAACTTATTCACAGTTGCTTCACGGGCATTCTGTGACATATCGCCATTTAATGCTTCTGCTGCAAAACCCCTGGCTTCAAGTTTTTCTGCGAGGGAAATGGTCATCATTTTTGTTCTTGCAAAAATAATAATGCCGTCGGAATCTTCTACTTCAAGAATTCTTGTAAGCGCATCGAGTTTATGCATTCCACTGACTATCCAATACCGTTGACGGACAGTATCAACCGTTGCTGTTTTATCTTTAATTTTGATTACAGCAGGATCTTTGAGATATTGTTTCGCAATTTTTGCAATTGGTTTTGGCATCGTTGCTGAATACAATGCCGTTTGATGTTCCGTTGGTATCTGTTCTAAGACCCACTCGACGTCATCAATAAAACCCATACGCAGCATTTCATCTGCTTCGTCTAGCACTAAACACTGTAAGTAATCTAAATTTATGCTCCCCTTACGCATATGGTCCATGACCCTGCCAGGTGTGCCAACAACAACGTGTACACCCCTATCAAGAGCTCTGAACTGCACTCGATAATCCTGCCCTCCATAGATTGGTACTACATGAAAACCCTTTATGTGACTCGCATATTTTTGGAATGCTTCTGATACTTGAATCGCTAGTTCACGTGTTGGCGTTAGGACAAGAAGTTGCGGGCTCCGTTGCTTGATGTTTAATCGTGACAACAACGGGAGAGCAAATGCTGCTGTTTTGCCAGAACCAGTCTGGGCTTGACCGAGTATGTCCCTCCCCTCAAGTAGTGGAGGGATTGACTCTTCTTGAATAGGAGAAGGCGCCTCATATCCCAATTCAGAGACTGCCCGTACAAGTGCCTGTTCAAGGCCAAACGTATCGAATGGTGAAATGTTGTTCGTTTTCGTAGTCATTATCAATAGCCGAATCGGTCATTCTACCAGAAAAGCGATTTTGAATGAATCACTTCGCTGAGACCCATTCAATCCCCCCCTCAAGGTGTTTCAAGAATTGCGGATCAGAAAAACTTTCTTTCGTATGGCCACCCCCAGAATAAAAACTACGTCCTTTTCCCACTTCCCTACACCATGCGATAGGGCGTCTTCCATCTTCATCTTCAATCTCAAGAAGCACTGTGACATTTTCTGGTGTTCTATCGAAAGCATACCACTCATCTGTGCGAGACCATGGGTTTTGGAGGTGGGCTGTCGATGGGTGCGTTGTATCAATCACATCAATATCAAGAGACTTAACTTCGCGATGAAAATCAAACTTCGCCCCAACGAGCGTATCAATGTACCAATCAAACTCATATTCACAATTCGTAGCTGAATGGACACCCACAAAACCACCACCTTGTTCAACAAATGAACGGAGATGTTGTTGTTCTACTTCATTGAGAACATCAAGCGTTGGACTTAAAAATACCAGTGTGGAGTACTCTAAAGAAACAAGGTCCGAAGAATCCTCTGTGTGAGTAACTTTGAATCCCATCTCCTCACTTACT
>CAZVAE010000124.1:0-5338 GCA_964624985.1 uncultured Isosphaeraceae bacterium
CGAAACAGGGAATCCCACCACTTTCACCTCCTGTATCGTTCATCCTTGGTTGTGGACGTTCTGGCACTACAATTCCTGGAAAGTTGCTCGGTTCACACGATGAAGTTTGTTATCTATTTGAGCCATACCACATGTGGAGGGCCATCTTACCTGCCACAGATATGATTCAACTCTATGGTGACAACGAGGCACGTTGCAAAATCGATGGCGATCTCATTACCGAGACTGAAATCCAACGCTTCAACGCATGTATACATCAAGAATTGAATCGCAGAGGTAAGAACTCTAGACGTGTGCTCGAAAAAACACCCATAAACGCAATGCGAATCCCAATGTTGAATACCCTAAGCCCTAAATCTCAAGTGCTTCATTTAGTGCGTAATGGTGTTGATGTAGTTCGATCGATTGACCGACTTGCTTCTACTAATACGTACCAAATGAGTGGAAGAGGGAATTGGAATCAATGGTGGGGACGCAATAACTCAAAGTGGACTGCGCTCGCCTCTGATGCAGATACCATGTATCCAGATGAGATTGATCTTCTGGAAACGGATGCTCAAAAAGGAGCTTTAGAATGGCTTGTGAGTCTACAAGAAATACAAGGGCACAAAGATGTGTTGGGTGATCGTCTGCTCGAGATCCAGTACGACGACCTTACTGATGACCCAAGGAGTCAACTCATCAAGATTTGCAACCACTTTGGAATCAGTGCTACCGAAACATGGCTTGATTTTTGCTGCAACGAATTGGACGCCGCTCGCAAAAATACAGGTGAAACGTTGACTCTGCCACCGAAAATGTGTGCTGCATTCAATGAATTTCAGGAAGAATATGGGTTTGAAGGGCGTGCAGAGACGATGTAATCATTGCGACACCATTCATTCTCGATTAGAATGGTGCGTTCTCAAGAAGGATTGACACGCAATGGATCGTGACCGATTAAAAGATATTCAAACTGCTGACCTTTCTGAAAGCAATGTAAACGAGGATTTCGTACATTGGTTAAAGACGAAGGGGCCGACCTATTTACTGATTGTAATGGTCGTCATTGCAGGTTATATGTTCTTTATCAAATACCAACAAGGTCAAGAAGCATTCAGGGCAGAAGGATGGATTGAATACATCGAAGCAAGTGCAAATGGTCTTCCAACGACTCATGAAGATGTCGCTCTGTCGTATGCCGAAGTTGACTCACTCTACAATCTTGGATTGCTCAGTGCTGCGGATGGATACATGCAAGCAATCCTTGCGAATCAAACCGTTGGTAGCAATGCTGACATCTCAACCTCGCTTACTCCAGAAGATCGAACCTTTTATCTTGAGAAAGCAGATGCCCTCTATAGCAAAGTTGCTCAAAGCGATGACACTTCTTATATGCAATCTTTGTTTTATATCGCAGCCCAGAATGGCCGTGCTGCAATCGCAGAATCAAATGGCGATCTTGATTCCGCAAAAGGATTTTATGAACTTGTTATAAGTCGGGCAGCGAGTCAATATCCAAATTTGGCAACCCAAGCCGAAAGCCGCATTCAATCACTTGATTCAATCACAGAAATGATAGTCCTTCCAAGTGATGCCGAGGTCACTGCGAGAAACAACCAAGTCCTCCAGCGAGATCCTGCCCCAATCAACTCAGCGATCGATTCGATTACGAATCTCTCTGAATCTGGACAGTAATGATGCCTACACCGAGGAATCGGTCAAAAGAGTTTCTAGATGGCGGGGGAAACATTGATACCGATGCTTTGTTCAAAGCATACGAAGAACAACAACGAGATGACGACTCCCCTGTTGAAGTCGAGTTTACAATTTCAAAGAATTTAAACAGACGTCTTGACAGTTACCTATCGACTCGGATTCCATTTTTATCTCGCACGAGTATCAAACGTTTGATAGAAGAAGAAATGGTGACTATCAATGGCTCATTTCCAAAGGGTTCAACGAAAATCCATCAAGATGATGTCGTAAGAATTGTCTTACCCCCACCCCCTTCGACTGAGTTACTGCCAGAGGAAATTCCGCTTAAAATCATTTTTGAGGATAAACATTACATTGTCATCAACAAGGATGATGACATCATTGTCCATCCTGCACGTTCAAACAAAACTGGAACCATAATCAATGCACTTGCGTGGCATTTTCAAAATGTAAGCAGTGGCACATTGTCAAGTGTTGGGGAAGAGTTTGCTCGTCCTGGCGTTGTACATCGTCTCGATAGGCACACAACAGGTGTTATGGTCGCAGCTAAAACAGACACCGCGCATTGGAGACTTAGTAAACAGTTTGAACAACGCAAAACACGCAAACGCTATCTCGCCGTTGTTCATGGTGAAGTTGAACCGTTAACAGATGTGATTGATATCCCTCTTGGCAAACACCCTACGAAGAGAGATAGTTACGCCGTGAGATGGGACGATACCGGAAAACCATCTGTTACCGTGTTCCACGTCCGCGAACAATACGAAGGATTTACCCTTCTTGAACTTGACCTCAAAACTGGTAGAACACACCAAATTCGGCTACATCTTCAGCATCTTGGGTTTCCAATTGTTGGTGATGACATATATGGCGGAAAGCATCTCAAAGTACATGACATCAT
The DNA here is from genome assembly GCA_964624985.1 of uncultured Isosphaeraceae bacterium. Lineage (GTDB taxonomy): Bacteria > Planctomycetota > Phycisphaerae > Phycisphaerales > SM1A02. The sequence goes on from CAZVAE010000124.1 coordinate 2,600, forward strand.
TCCAAGAGGCGTAGAGTCTTCTAGAACAAGGACAGAATATGTCATGCAAAGGCAAGCACTCCATGCTGGGTATCTATCCTTCACTCATCCAATTGAAGAGTCTACTGCTGAATATACAGCTCCCCTTCACGGAGATATGGCAGAACTCGTCAAGATGTTACGAAAATATCGATTCAAAAAAGCCCCCTCGCTACAGGGTGCGATGATTAACCTAGATGAGGCAGTTCAATATCCGAACTTGTGATGAACTTGATTCGAATTGAAGTTGTCGTTCATCTTTATCGAATTTTGATAGAGACCATCGCAATCATCGCAAGGATAACTGCAACAACCCAAAATCTCGTCACGACTTGTGACTCTGACCATCCTTTACGGTGAAAATGGTGGTGAATTGGCGCACACTTAAAGATTCGTTTCCCGCCTGTAAATTTTGAGTAGTAGATTTGCAAAAAACTGCTTCCGATTTCAATAATAAAAATGCCACCAATGACTAAAAGTAGAACCTCTTGTCGGATGATGATTGCAATCGTTGCGAGTAGACCTCCAAGTGGCATCGAGCCAGTATCACCCATGAACACTTGTGCTGGGTGACAGTTAAACCACAAGAACCCTAAGCACGCTCCTGCACTTGCACCTGCCACAACCATCATCTCAGCTGCACCTTCAATGTAAGGCAACAACAAGTAACTGGCTAACTCGGCGGAACCAGCGATATAACAGAGAACCATCATGGCAAAACTCGCAATCATCACTGTTCCCGGAGCCAACCCATCCAACCCATCCGTGATGTTGACTGCATTTGACATCAACATGACTAGAAAAATTGCAATGATGATAAATGCACCAGCACCCAAGATGATAATGTTCGGGGAAATTGTGAGTGCTTCCATGCCAGGCATGTAGGTACGCATAAATGGAAGTGTTAATGAATGCGCCGCTTCGCTTACTCCTGCATACTTCCAAGCAATCAAACCAACGATGAGTCCAATCCCAAATTGAAAAAGCAGTTTTTCCCATCGGTACAAGCCATCTCTAGAACCCGGCTTTCGATGCCCGGCAACTAACTTAAGATAATCATCACAACCACCAAGGATCGCGAACAGAATCACGACCATCATCAGCAACCGAACGTATTGATTGAACAAATCTGCAAACAAGAAGGTCGTGACTAAGACTGAGCCAATCAGAAGAACACCGCCCATCGTCGGTGTATTTTCCTTGCTTTTCATGAGGGCATCTAATGCCTCATGGTCAAAATTAGCGTGATCCCCAATTTTCCATTTTACTAATAGTCTGATTAATGGCTTCCCAAAGAGGATGACAAGGAAAAATGCAACCACGACTGCTGTAAATGCACGGAACTCACGTTGGTACAAAACTTGGAGGAATGAGTAGAGCCCGACACTGTCGAGCCATTGATCCATCGATTGAAGTAAGTTGTATAGCATGAGTTAGATGTATCGTCGGCTATTGGCTTGAAACTTTTGTGTGCTGCGCTAATTCTAGGATTCGTTCTAAACGGAGAGCACGAGACCCTTTCAGTAAGACTGAGTCACCATTTTTAAGGAGGGACGTGATTCGCTCCAACGCTTCAGGTGAACTATCTGGTTCGTAGATACATGGTATGGATTGAGAAACAGCGTTCATGTTTGAACCGACAAGAATTGTAAGATCTGCGTTTGCTTGAGCAATCGCCTGCGCTAAGGATCGGTGTTCGGCATGGGCGTGCTCACCTAACTCGAGCATATCACCAAGGATCAATACTTTTCGCCTTGCCTCTAATGTTGAAAAGAGGTCCAATGCCGCGACCATCGAAGCGGGGTTCGCGTTGTACGAATCATCGATAAACGTAACCCCATTCACTTCTTTCAATTGCATTCTTCCCTCTGGAGGAGGGATCGATGAAACTGTTCGCATCAAACTTTGCATCGATGTGTCTTGACATGCTTTGAGGCAAGCAACAATGCCAAACGCACAATTCCATGCGTTATGCTCTCCGAGCATCGATAGAGGTTCTACGTGACCATCAATCGAAATCGATGCAAAGCCATCACTGTCTAATCCTGTTTTAAGGTGAACATCTGCTTCCTCGCTCGTACCAATTCGGCAAATCGTCGCTTTGATGTCAAAATTAGTAAGTTCTATCCAATCTGGAACGATTGCAAAACCATGACTTGGCAACGCTTCTAACAATTTTGCTTTTTCTTGGAGCACCACATCTTTTGTACCGAAACCCTCCAAATGCGCCTTCTCAATAGATGTCAAAATCCCAATGTCAGGCTGAACTAGTGCTGCAAGTGGTTCAATCTCGCCGACATCATTCGCCCCAACTTCTGCAACGATGTACTCTGCTTGTTCTGCGGCAAGGATTGTAAGCGGGACCCCTAAATCATTGTTAAAACTTTTCTTCGAAGCAACTGCTCGTGGTCCGAGAAGTTCTGCAATGATGTTTTTCGTCGTCGTTTTGCCTACCGATCCTGTGATTGCAATTACGTTCTGAACTGGGAGTTGAGCACGCCTTGCCATCGCCAACTCAAACAGTGACTTACGAACATCAGGCACTTGCACTGCTGGAACTGACGTTTCTATTTTTTGTTTTGTGACTACGGCACTGCACCCCATCTCTATTGCATTTTCGATAAACGCATGACCATCAACGTTCTCACCTTCAAGTGCGAAGAACACATTGCCTTGCTCACATTCTCTAGAGTCGATTGTAGCTCCAAGACATTGAACATC
>CAZVAE010000125.1:0-5251 GCA_964624985.1 uncultured Isosphaeraceae bacterium
AGAGTTTGCCATTCTCTATTCCATCATCAACAAGCAGACGGAAGCGATTCGCAGCACGGCGAAACGATTCTTTTGATGCGACTGTGTCTGTAGTTAGGAGGTGAATTCCTTGTGCATACGCTTGTTGTGCTTCTTCGAGGACAGCGTTTTGCTGCTGGGTAGTGAGATGCACTTCGGGCATTGCAGTTGTTATTGTTAAAAATAGGGCTGGAAGGAACATCATGTCAATTGCTCCACGACGTTGTTTGCGTCTTTTGCTATGTTTGAATCGTGGCATCCGCCAAACTGTGCGGCATCGCACCGTTTTAGAAGTACGTCGATCTCTTTAGAATCACAAGATGTTCGCCTTAAAATGCGTAATGCTTTGGCAATGTTTTGAACATCTTGGCTATTTGTTGTCGTTGAGATCGACCGAATCGACCTAATCGCGTTTTTAACACGACCCTTTTGAATAGAAGATTCAGATTTTGCTCGCTTCTGGATGAACATTACAAATGCAACTGAAAAACAAGCAATAGGCGGGAATGCAATTCCAGCAAACAGTAGGGGAGTGAATTTCGTTTCTTGTGATTCTAAAAGATCAGCACCAACGTAGTTCGCGAGAATGCCTCCGTCGACTTCTGTATGTGGCTCTTGTTGAGTTGATTGCGAAACAGATGCGCCGCCAACAACATCATTCGCACTAACGGTAGCGACATCATGCACAAGAATTGGTATTGCTTTCGTCCATACAGTGATATACGAATTTGAAACAGGATTAAAACTGCTCATCGGTAGAGGTGGTATCTCTGTAACGCCAGCGTTCCTAGGACGAATGGTTTGCGTAAATGTTTTCGTTCTTCCATCTGTTGTGCCACCCAAAGGTTGATCAGGCACTTTAAACGAATCTGTGAGTGTAGGAACATGATCAAGTGCTGGAGCAGCGAGATAATCTAGATTCACGGGACCTGAAGACAAATCTGTAACTCGCATTGTCAATGTGATAGGTTCGCCGACATTCAGCGCTGTTGGTTCTGCGACCATCCTGAAATCAAATGTTCCAACAGCGCCGGTAAACCACTCTGGTTTTCCTTGTGTCGGGGTCGAAAGTACTGTGATTTTTGGCATTTCGGCTTGAGCACTAATGAGTTTCGATTGAGAGACGGTTAATGACGAACTGCCAAAAAACGATTGTTGTCGTTCGAGTGCGAGAGGGTAGTTTGCGAGGATGGATACTGGCTCAAACTTCATTGTGCCAGTTGTTTCAGGCCAAGTTGTTGCTTGGACGGTATAGACATAAAACGTTGCAGGGATGCCTTCTTCTGTGTTTCCTCTAACGGTTTGAACGCTCGCTCTGCCATCGTTTATAGCTTCTGCAAACATCCCAAAAGCAGAATTAGAACTGACTAATGAGAACATATCACGCTCATCGAGTGTCACTCCAAGTATTGGATCGGTGTATTGTTCGATGAAGATTCGTAACGTCAAATCAATGGGTTGGCCAAGATAGACATCTGTTGAGGTTCCTGAAATTTCGACTTTTAAAGCGCCACTCGTTGGCGTGTCCACAATTTCGATTGTTTTTGGGATCGTCTGAAACCTTTTTCCATCGGCTAAAAAAGTTATGGCAGGTATCTCGAGCATTCCTGTTCGCTGTGGAGTGAGAAGAAACGTGTATTTGCTTGTTGAGGTCGATGTCACCTTGCCATTCACAAAGGTTGTTTGAGATGATGTTTCACTTCCAGGTCGACGATTGATTGTAAAACCATCAATGTGTGGAAGAGTGGGTACAGAATCTGATTGTACGTCTTTATAGACAACAAGCAGGCGCATAGGAACTCCCACATACCCTTGATTTTGTGGCATTTCAACGTAGACTTCTTGAGCGAATGCCGAGCCCGTGATCGAAAAGAAAAAGAACAAAATTGTGAAGAAGTATCTCATATCACTTACCAATCCTTTCCTACTGGGATTCGGTTTGCTGCTCTCCTTGCAGCGAGCGCCTTTCTTCGTTGTTGTTCTTTGTCGCGAATCAACTGAAGCAATCGATTTGCTTCTTGTTCAGTGAGCCGTTCACCTTCTTCTTTTTGGTTTGCAGATTGGGATTTTGAAGTGTTCATTGCTTCATCTGTTGATTCAAGCTCACCCTCTTCAAGTTGCTGCTCGGACTGCTCGCTATCGCGTTGTTGGCTCTGCTCTTGTTGTTCGGATTGTTTCTGTTCAGATTGTTCGCCATCTTGTTGTTGACTCTGCTCTTGTTGTCCGGATTGTTCCTGCTCAGATTGTTCACCATCTTGTTGTTGGTTCTGCTCTTGTTGTTCGGCTTGTTGTTCAGTTTGCTCGCCATCTTGTTCTTGGTTTTGCTCTTGTTGTTCCGATTGCTGCTGTTCTGACTGCTCGCCATCTTGGTCTTGTTCCTGTTCAGACTGTTCTTGTTCGGACTGATTGTCTTCTTCTTGATCATTCTGTTCTTGCGATTGGCTTTGCTCTTGCTGTTGGTCGGCAGAAGAATCATCTTGTTGCTGCTCTTGCTGGTCATTCTGCTGTTGCTGTTCTTGTTGTTGCTCAATTTCTTCTTGCATTTGTTCAAGTTGCTGTAACATTTTCCACGCGAGTTCGCCATTTGCGCGTGCATCCATATCGGACGCATCATGTTGTATCGTTGTTCTGTACTGTTGCAATACCTCTTGAATCTGAGTTTTTGCCTTGTCAATTGCGACCATTGCGCCACCGCTTGGTGCGCCTGTACTCGTGCCCTCAAGTTCTCCCATTGTTTCTTGGTAGATTGCGTTACCTAAGTTATAGGCACAGTATGTTTTAAGTAATGAGTCTTCCGTTTGGTTCATCGCATTATCGAAAGATTCTACGGCAGTACCAAAATTGCCCACGTTGTAATGCGCTACACCACGGTCATAGAGCACTTCAGGACTTGGGTTTGAGTATTCTTCGACATATACATCGAGCGATTCTGCAGCAGCTTCCCACTGGCCCAATTCGATTTCTTCCGTTGCTTGTTGTAGTAACGACTGAGGGTTTGCGAGAACTAGAGTTAGTACGATTGTATGGAACATCACGTGAACACCTCATACGTTCTTCTGGCACTTAAGTTCTTGGTACGCATTGTCAGTAACGCATCGCCAATAAGTAGGAGCAATGCAGGAATTGCGAACCACTGGAACCTAGGGATAAACTGTTCGAGTTTGACACTATCAAAACTCTTTCCAGCATCAGAGGCAATTCGTTTTGCATAAATTGATGCAAGGTCAAGGTTCGCAGTTCCAGCAGGGACAAACGCGCCTTCGCCCGCTGTTGCAACATTGGTTAACTCATCCGGATTCATGATCGACCAGACATCAGCACCCTCGTGTTGTATGAAGGCTGGTTGGCCATAACGTGTTGTTGGAATTCGCGCTCCCGTGATTGGGTCTCCAATTCCGACGGTATACACTCGTATTCCTTCAGATGCAGCATCAGATGCTGCTTCAGTTGGAAAACTACCCATATCCTCACCATCTGTTAACACGATGATACTTTTGAATTCTTGCACGTCATCAGTAAAACTTTTTTGTGCAAGGCGGATGCCATCGCCAATCATCGTGCCACCTCGGTTCACACTACGTGGCGAGGTATCGTCTAAAGCAAGTCGTAGCGATGCATAATCGAGGGTGAGGGGTACGGAGAGCGCAGCATCACCAGCAACTGTGATGAGACCTGCGCGGTCACTTCCCATGACATCAAGGACATCTGCGATGGCTTGCTTTGCACGCTCAAGGCGGTTTGGTCGAACGTCCTGAGCTAACATGGATCTAGAGACATCAAGCACAAAAAACGTATCTATACCCTTTTGCTCAACTTCTTTATACCTTGTTCCCCACCGAGGATCTAACAGAGAAACGCATAGAACAATCGCAGTAAGTGTAAGCAGCGTGATTCTAAACTTTCTCCTTCCATCTGAACTATCAATCGCCAATCGTTTGGCTAATCGAGGAGTTGCGATTTTGCGCAGCAACGTACTGCGACGAACATACCCCATGATAAGGATTGCGCTTAATGCGATTACCGCCCAAAAATACAGTGAATTCGTTGGATTGTTAAACTGTATATCCATCAATCGAGAATCCTGTAATACGTAGTACGAAGAATGGTGTCCATGATAAAAAGAAGAAAAGAAACAAGAAGGAGAGGGGGGATCGTAACTCCTGCAAAGCTGACACTTTGGACAGCCATGTCTACATGATTGACATACGTTCGTTGGGTAATTTCTGTGCGTTCCATCTCATCAATCTCTTCGTAAATATCTTCTAGAGATTTTGTGTCAGTTGCTCGAAAATATTTGCCGCCAGTTGTAGTTGCAATTGCTTCAAGAGTTTCTTCATCGATAACAACGGGCTGATTGCGCATCACTGTTCTGCCAAAGAGATCAGTTGAGGGATAGGGCGCCCAGCCATTTGTTCCGGCGCCGATTGTGTATACCGTGATATCCAATGCAGCGGCAATGTCTGCAGCAGTTTGTGGGTCGATATCACCTTGATTATTTTCGCCATCGGTGAGCAAAATGATGACCTTGCTCTGGATAGTGTTGCCAGTATCAGTTTTGACTCGTTCATCTAACGATGAGAGCCGTTCAACTGCAAGTGCTAGCGCGTCGCCAATCGCGGTGCCATCTTCTGATCGTTCATTCACAATCTGAATGCTATCGAGTACATCGCTGACGAGAAATTCATGATCAAATGTCATTGGACAATTACTGTCTGCATACCCTGCGAATGTCACAAGTCCGATGAGATCACCACTACGTCCATCAAGAGAGCCCATGCCTTGGATAAAGTCACCTGCAACTCTGCGAACTGCAGTTAAACGATCGACTTGTTGGCCATCAATCGTAAAGTCATGTGCATTCATGCTCGATGAGCGATCAATGACAAGTTCGATTGCAACGCCATCTGCATTTTGTTGCGTACGTTCAAAACGTTTTTGTGGTCTAGCTATACAAACAATGAGTAACGCGATTGTAAGAATACGAAGTGCTGATGGAACCCACGCACTTTTTGCTCTAAACGTTGATGGCAATAATGACAAATCGATGTTACTCGCATAAGAGATGCCAGTTAAGAACCGTGGCCGCATCCATCGCCACCAAATGAATGGAAGAATGAGAAGTGCAAGCAAGAACCAGATTGAAGGAGAATGGAAGGTCATGCCGCAGCCTCCACACGTTGAGAGTCATGGGTTGGCTTAGTGCATGATATGAATTGCTCTGCATAACTGATGG
>CAZVAE010000126.1:0-5230 GCA_964624985.1 uncultured Isosphaeraceae bacterium
GAAGCGAAACACGTTCTGAATCAAACGATCCGACTTGTGCTAACTCTGGCGAAGACCACACGACCCGGGGAACAAACTGGGCATCAAGATGTGCGTCAAGCCCACAAGCAGATTCACCAGCAACGCGACCTTGAGCGATAGCGAGAGCGGCACTATGGTCACAACCAGCACATTCTCCTACAGCATAGATCTTTGAATTTGATGTGGCACACGTGTCATCAGTAGAAATGACACCATTTTCAACAGTGACATCAGCTTGTTCAAGATGCAATTGCTCAATGTTTGGCAAACGGTGACCGGATAACACAACGACATCGAATTCACTGCCATTCGGTTGGTCAACGGAGATAGTAAGTCCTCGCTTGATGAGTTTGACGATTTCTGGAGCAAATGAAGGAAGAATGGGACCGCTCGAGAATATAGAAACAGCATTGTGTTTGCTTAAATAGGTAGCTGACTCAACAGCACTTGGTGTATCACCTACAACAAGAATCTTTTGGTTATTAAAATTTTTGCTGTAGGTTTCTTCAACTTGTATGGCATCAGGATAATCTGGATGACTTCTTTTCATAGAGCCACTGGCGACGATTGCCTTGCGAAATTTCACAACAGAAACCACCTCACCTGTTACTTGTACAGTTTTTTTATTTTCAAAATGAGCTAGTCCATGTAATCGTTCAATTCCAAGAGTTTTGCACTGTTGTTCTAGTCCTTTGCTCAGTAAAGAAACGGTTGCGGAACCATCACTTCCGAGTAATGCAGCTTTCGAGGGGATACAAGCATCGTGCAAGCACTCTCCGCCAAGCGATTCTTTGGGGTCAACAACGGCCACAGTTTTTCCGAGTTCTGCACAGCGAAAAGCGGCGGTGTATCCAGCGGGGCCTCCACCGATGACGAGAATATCTACATCTTGGCTGAATTGACCAACAACCATCGTTACACCGCAAACCGCATGGGGTGTTCTAAGTCGTTTATCAGATGTTCGATGAACGGAATCTCGCGACCTCCATCGATTAATCGATGATCAATGGAATGGCTTAAGGGAAGAATAAGTCGAGGCACCACTTCATTTTCGATAACCCACGGCATGAGCCGTGCTCTTCCAACAGCAAGGCACGCAACAGTTTCTGCTTGAATGATTGGTGTGGAGTATCGCGTACGTCCTACGGATCCAGCGTTTGAAACGGTATACGTTGCTCCTCTTGTGTCAGCAAGTGAAAAACTAGCGCTTCTGGCGTTCACTGTGATGAGTTCAAGTTGTTCAGAAATTTCGCCCACACTCATTTGATCGACGTTCCGGATTACTGGGGCAATTAAGCCCCGCTCAGAATCAATGCCAATACCTATGTTGACATACTGTCTAAACAAGACATCACCGTTATCTGGGCAGATCATCGCATTTAAAACTGGGTATCTTTGAAGTGATCGGCAAACTGCTTTCAAAACAAATGGAAGCAACGTGAGTTTCATATTTGGTTTGTCGGGGTCACTGAACGCTTTTCGCATCGCGTCAATGTCTGTGATGTCAGCATCATTGCAATCAGTTACATGTGGAATACTCTCCCAAGCTGAACTCATTGCACGAGATATTGCCTTTCGTGCTTGGGACATCGGCTGTCTTATGACAATTCCAAATTCAGTTTGTTCTTGGATACCCTCAATCTCGCTTTCGATCTTAAGCGTAGGTTGGCGAATAGGCGCTATCTCGGATGGAGAGTGTTCATCGTTTATTGATTGAGCAGAAGCGGCATGCTCGATATCTTGTCGAGTAATGCGACCACCGGGACCGCTCCCGTGTATAGTTGATACATCGATGTTTAACGTTCTTGCTAACTTGCGAACACTTGGGGATGATCGTATTTTTGGAGTTTGTACATTTAAAATTGCATCTGTTTCATGTTGTGCAGGAACAACAGGATTCTGAGGTTCGGGAGAATCAATTTCACTTGTTGTAGAGAATGTAATCATGACATCACCCACGTGAACAAGTTGTTTTTCTTTTACGTGGACAGTGCTAACTGTACCTGTGCAGGGTGAAGGGATTTCAACAGCGGCTTTATCAGTTTCAACTTCAAGGAGTGGTGCATCTTCATGTATAGATTGACCTTCTGCAACATGCACAGCTAGAACTTGTCCTTCATGCACGCCTTCACCTAAATCGGGCAGTTTGAATTCAATTATTCCCATGCAACTGTTTCTCGGATTGCTAAAGCAATCTCTTCACTCTCTGGTAAGAAATGTTCTTCGACTTGGAAATATGGAAATGGAACATCAAAGCCAGTTATTCTTTTTATTGGTGCTTCTAAGTACTCAAACGCGTGTTCATTTAGACGTGCAATGATTTCAGAAGCGATACCACACGTGCGTTGACCTTCGTGAACAATGACACACCTCCCTGTTTTTTGTACAGAATTGCATAGCGTTTCTGTATCCATAGGTGAAACTGTTAAAAGATCGATCAGTTCAATATCAATGCCATGATCATCTGCAAGATCTTCTGCGGCCTCTCTGCACGGTCGCATCATTTCACCATATGAAACAAGCGTGAGGTCGTCGCCATTGCGGACAACTTCTGCTTTTCCGATTTCCATTACTTCAGGTTCTTTTGGTACTTCTTCTCGAAACGCTCGGTAAACGGCTTTAGGTTCATAAAACACGATAGGGTCATCTTCACGGATAGAAGCGGCAAGCAATGCCCTTGCGTTTCTGGGACCGGAGGGAATCACGACTTTTAACCCAGGTGTATGCGCCCAATATGCTTCACGCGATTCACTATGATGTTCCACAGCACGGATTCCGCCACCATAAGGAGTTCTCAATACCATTGGAACGGTGTATTTCCCTTGTGTTCTATTTCGAAGTCGAGCCATGTTTTGTTCAATTTGATCGAACGCCTGCATTGTAAAACCAGAAAACTGGATTTCGACTACTGGGCGTATTCCATAAACCGCCATGCCAACTGCTGTACCCACAATTCCACATTCTGCAAGCGGTGTATCCATAACGCGTTTTTTGCCATGTTCTTTTTGCAAATCCTTGGTTGCTCTAAACACCCCTCCATTGACCCCGATGTCTTCACCAAGAATACAAACATTACTGTCTCGTTCCATCTCTTGTGAGAGGGCAAGATTTACAGCTTCGACCATTGTGAGTTTGCTCATCCGTTTACCCCTTTTTGTTGCAAACGGTTTAAATATTCTCTGCGTTGCTCTTGTAACTCAGGTGGTAAAACTTCATACAGATAATCGAATATTACAGAAGGATCAGCAGGTTCCATTGCATAAAAAGTATCACGTGCCTTGATGACATCACGCTCACAGGATTCCTTGACCTCTGTAACACGGTCACTGTTCAGTATCCCTTTATTCGTAAGATATACTTCGAAACGTGTAATTGGACAACGTGATTTCCAAATTTGGACTTCATTTTCGTCACGGTAGACTGTTGGATCATCTGCTGTCGTATGCAAGCTCATTCGAAATGTAATTGCTTCAATAAGGGTTGGTCCCTCACCATTTCGGGCTCGGTTTCTAGCCTCTTCAGTTGCTGACATCATGGCAAGAATATCATTTCCGTCGACCCGAATACTTGGTATACCATGTGCTACACCCTGTGCTGCTAAGATTTGGTTCGCAGATTGTTGTGATGTTGGAGTTGAAATCGCCCAACCATTATTTTCACAAACGAAAACTACTGGTGCGTTGTACACACCAGCAAAGTTGAGGGCCTCACTCACTGCACCTTGTGAACTTGCTCCATCGCCGTAGTTCACCACAACACAATTCTTGTTCTCTTTGTAATTCATTCCCATCCCAATGCCAACTGCAGGGAGAACATGCGAGCCAATGACAATCGAAAATGGCAAATCATTGACACCATCAGGTGGAGGAAAACCATCGTGGAAACCAGCCCACAATCGCATGAGGTGTTCCATTGGCCAGCCCCGCATAATTTGTGCACCAAAAGATCGGTATGAAGGCGAAAACCAATCCTCTTTAGAAAGAGAGGTTACTTGTCCCATGATGCACGCTTCCTGACCGATGTTCGGAGCAAATGTTCCCATTTTGCCTTGCCTTTGCATCGTAAGCATCCGTTCGTCGAAAATGCGTGCAAGTACCATTGCTCGATACACTTCAAACAAGCGTTCATCATTGATATTGGGTTCTAGGCCCTTGTCGACTTCTCCATGTTCGTTCAAAATTTGTAACACTTCGATGTGACCAAGGTCAATCAGTGATGTTTGCATTGCTGAAGGTGTACGCGGAGAGACAACCTCTTCATTTGAAGTGATTTTTTTCTTCTCTTGATTGTCGGCTGTCATAGAGCCATATTATAGCAAGAGGGATTCTATATCCGTTTCATTCTTTCGAATGGTTGTCTGCAGGCATCGCAGTAGTGAATGGACCTACAACGCGTTGGACCAAATTGGCTTGTGAGCTTTGTTTTCGTGGAATTGCACCAAGGGCAGGGGATGGAAGATGTGCGAATTTCGATATGTTGGTTCTCACTTCCTTTGTTGCAGATTGGCCCCTCTTCTGGGACAGAAATGCCATGTTCTGCAAGAGATGCTCTACCTCCATCAGAAATCCTATCAATACTCCAAGGCGGATTGTGTATCAACTCAACTTCAACATCTTCGATGCCATCGAGTTTGCCCACTTTATTCTGAATCTCTTGAGCAATTGCAGGTAAAGCGAAGCAACCAATGAATGTTGGGAGAAGTTTGATATGCACAGAATTCTCGGCAAGTTGAACTTCTTCGATCAATCCTAAGTCTGTAATGCTGATAGGCATTTCAGGATCTGGGATCGTTTCAAGCACAGAGTAAATGTCAGGGATGTTTACCATGATGCTAATGGGTCAGAGTTATACACTTCTTGCAATTCCTGTAGTGAACGGATGAAATCTTCGCTATGAATGCCGTGTCTCCCACCTTTGACAGGGTTGTACTCTACATTTACGTTGAGGTTTGCATGCTCAACAATACCATCAACAAACTCTTTCCAAGCAGTATAAAAACAACCTTCGTCAGGCAAGATGCCATGTTCAATCAACATCTCAATACCTTCAGGAGATTCAAACATCTCAGATGCAGACTGTGCATACTCGTCAAGGGCAGTCTGCATTTTTGAATTTGATTCATCAGAACCATTCCCCAGATGCACAATCCATGAAGTAATGTGGTCAATTTGAATCGCCTGTTCAGCGCAAAGGAGATTTGATAAATCTG
>CAZVAE010000127.1:0-5226 GCA_964624985.1 uncultured Isosphaeraceae bacterium
CCAAAAGACCACAACGGGTGGGGAGCAAACTACTTGCAACAATTCAAGCAACAGGCGTAGTTACTTGATGTAGTAATGTCGTTACTCACACGGTCCCCAGTTGCTGATGATGAGAAGCAAGTCAGAGACATTCACAACTCCATCGTCATTTATGTCCGCTGGTGAGTCAGTTAATCCCCACTGGTCGATGATTGTAAGCAACTCCACTATATTGACATATCCATCACCGTTGATGTCTGGGCAATCGATAGGACATTCATCTGCAATTGTGTTGCCACCACCATTTGCCCAATAGCCATAAATCTGATGTGGCACATTGCTGCAAACTACCGAATCTAGTAACAAAATTTCAGAGTCATTAGCATTGTAAATCCCACCACCCAATAAAGCTGCGTTATCTGCAATTCGGCAACTTGTAAGTTGAGTAAAACTGCCATAATCGTTGCAAATCCCACCGCCCAAATTATAAAGAGGCGAATCATCAACTACGTTGCCGGTGAATTCGCAATTTAGTAACGAAACGGTACTAAACAGGTTAGCCATTCCACCGCCATCACCACCACCGCCGAGTAATTAGTTCAATTCTCCCTCAACCTCTCTGCCCATCGCAGTGGGGTTGTTTGATGTGGGGAGTGTGCGTTCTTTCAATTTGATGCATAATGTATCATATGAAACTTATCGATATTTCTCTATTAAAGCAATCATATTTCTGTTCTGTGCAGCACGATTAAGAGCGAACTGTGAGACATTCGCACCTTTCTTGAGTAAATATTCGGCCAATTCGAAATTGTTATTTGAAACAGCCATATCCAAAGGTGTTCCATATTGTCGATATGGCTGTTCTATAGTTGAACCTTGATTAATAAGATAATCGATCATATCGATCGATGCTTTACGTTTTAATCGCGAATGTTCGTAGCCTGGATTACTTACTGCACCGTTGTGAACCATGATTGCATGATGTAGTGGAATTGAAGCAGCCATCGACAGCCAATTGGTCGCACTTCCATGAGATCCTTCCCAATCCTTTTGCATTACCATGCGAGTACCATTATCTGATTGGTTTTGAATAAATGACTGCACTGCTTTCTTATCAAATCTTGAACCAAGAGAAGCGCCACTCTCTACTAACAATTGCACTAATGGCTGGTTAACGGTTCTTGCTGCGATAGAAAGAGGTGATAACACATAATGCTGATGGCGACTAATTTCCCCATGAAATAGTAAAGGAATAGAAATATTCTCATCTGAATCTACATTTGCCCCAGCGTCTAGGAGGATGCGAACAATTTCATTACCTGAATTACTGCTTAACCCAGATGCGACTTGCAGCGGGCTTTCAAATATATTCTTAATTGTAATCAGCCCTTTATTAGCCTTGAGTAATTCGTTCACTACTAAGGGAGCGTCTACTCGAATTGCAAACATTAATAGAGGCATGGGTTCTATCCAAGTTTTTCGAGAGTCAGTAAATATTGTTTCTGGGCTAATACCTGTCTGGATTAACTCTCGGACAATTTTTGCTCGCTCTTCCCGTGCTTCATCTGAACCAACCCCACCTGTCATTGTCGCATATATGATTGGACTTCTATCAATCTGGTCAGTTGCGTTGTTCGAGATCCCTTTGTCTAAAAGCCACTGCACGCCTTCTAAATTCCCAAATGCTGCAACAAAGTGCAGAACATTCATGCCGCCATCTCCTACAGCATATAAATTTGAGTCGAAATCTAGGAGCAATTCTGCAATTTCGGTATCGGCTGTACCTCGCAGGGCTTCAAAAAGAATTGGTCGAGATTCTTCAAAAGGTGTGTATTGATCCGGTATTACCCCTCCATAGTACCTAATATTAGAGTTTGCAAGAAATTGCTCCGACCCACCCGACAGCAGATGGTTAGGGTTTGCACCTGCTTTCAATAGGGTGCGAATGACATCTTTGTGTTGCCCAAGAACTGCAATAGCTATAGGTGAAAGGTTGCGATAACCGTCAAGTTCTACTGAATTCGGGGTATATCGCGTTGTTTCGTTTGCGGGCACTTGTATTCTTAGAAGTGCATTTACAATATCGTCGTTGCCTTCCCATGAGGCTCTTGAAAGCAGATAACTAAGTACATCTCGATCTCTACTGCTTCTCGAATCCCAATCTATATTAGTGGGCATATGATTTATAAAACTAACTAAAACATCACTCATATCAGACTCGATAAGCAAAACATGAATACCCCCTTTTACATCTCCGGTGGACATTGCGGAGATTCCACTTTGCACAAGTTTTTCTGCAAATACTCTGTTATCTGAATTGATTACAGTTTCCAGCAATTCTTTTCTCCTACTTTCAGTCAATACTCCGCAATTCTCTTTAGTTGCAGTCTCAATAAAACTATTTAAAATTTCCTCATTATCTTTTTCTAGAGCAGCGAAAATTAAATGCTTGTTATTTACGCTATGCAATTGCCATGGATTTACTCCAAGATTGACTGCACGAAGAAATATGTCATTTGCATTGTTTTCCCATGCCCATTCTGCGACAGTGTTGAATAATTCGTCTCCACTGCCAGATAAACGAGTATCTTCCTCCACCGCCCGATCCCACTTCACATATTCATGACCACCGTCACTAAGCCAATCTGGAAATGTCTGGACTGTTTCATAAGCATCATCTCGAGCGATTAAAGAAGCGATAACACTTTTATTACCGGATTTGACAGCTGTTTTTATGCACTTTGGAGTTACTTTTGCTCCTGCTTTAATTAGTGCCGTAATAATTTTTGGTGATTGTTCATATGTAGCACGCTCAAGAGGGAGAACACCCATGTCAGAAGTTCTGTTCCTTGATATATTTATTTGTTCTACCTCTGCTCCATTTTCAATACAAAAAACCACAAAATCTGGCAAATCCTCAACAATACCATGCATGAGTACCGACATGTCTTTGGTTTCAATTCCGTTTACGTTAGCACCTTTTGCGATCAATGCGATTGCTGCATCTTACCATCAGTGACAAATGTCTGCAATAAAAGAGGCAAACCATCTACGGTTTCATTTGGATTAAATTCTTCTTCAGGAGAAGGTTGATGGGTAGTTTGCGGGGAAACAGGTTGATGCTGCTGTACGTCTGCTTGTCTCTGTGAATTTCTATATTCAATTGTTGGCGGAGTATCACCACTAAATATCCAAACGAAGCAAACGATTAGAAAAACACCAACTACAAGCAAGCCCGAACGCTTTGGGTATTTGAGAGACCATGTAAGTATATTTTCCCACAAACTTATTGCTTTTTTAGATAGATCTTCTATTTTTTCACTTGCAGAATTATCACTTGTAACGTTTTGCGAGTTTGATTCTGCTGTGGGTATTCTTGGAATTGCAGATTGATTCTCGATATTAACTTCTTTTGTAGGTGCTATTTCAGGTTCTTCGAGATGCAGGGTGTCGGCATCATTCCTGGTTTCATTTTGAAAACTAAGGACATCGATAGATGAAGCCAAGTGCCATGTCTTGTGACCTTCTTTTCTAATCTCATCATTTTGTACAATAAGACCACTTGCCGCCATTTTCTTAATGTCAGATGATTTCAAACCGGAAATAATATTTGTAGAATCTGCTTTTCTTAAATGGTAGGCTGACATTAAAAGTTCGTCCTACTACAAAACAACACAATCCCATCAAAACTCATAAAAGTATATTACCAACTCTCAGGATTTGATTCTAGTAGGACGTTACTTGACTCCATGCCTCATGCTATTGGTCTAGCAATCCTATTCCCCTCATTGTCTACCCAACTCACCATCCAGTTGGTGCTATCTTTCCGCTTATAAATTGATGCCATAACACTAGTTCTTTCTGGTCAAAGACCATTCTGAACTGTTAGCAAAAGTGTTAGCAGATGCCTACGGAATCACCCTAAGTAGACTTGAGCCACTGGCGTTATTCCCTCAAAAACGCTCCGAGCAGGACTCGAACCTGCGACCTACGGTTTAGAAGACCGTTGCTCTATCCAACTGAGCTACCGGAGCAATGAAAAGTCATATTCTACGCGATGTCAAGAAATTGAGCATTTCATTTTGTTTTAGGGTGTGGGTGATATAGAATGTCCAGTCCGATGAAACTACTCTTAGTAATCATATTAGGGCATTGGTGCTGCAATGAAACGTACGGGCAAGAGTGGGGTGATCAAATACCACCTGATGAGGTCTATGTCCAAGAACCAGTGAACTATGACGGCAGTGAAGCGACACCCTTGATTATTTTTCTCCATGGGTATGGTCCGGTCAATGGTGGTTGGGCGGACGCCTTATTAATCGGTGTCGCTGATCCTGCATACTACGAAGGATATTTGTTTACAGCACCAGATGGTTCGTACGACTCTTGGGGGTTCTACTTCTGGGATGGTGGTGAGGCATGCTGCGACTTCGATGACGCAAATCCAGACCATGTCGGTTATATCGAAGCACTGGTGGACTCTATTCAAATGTCTCACAATGTTGACCCTCAACGAATTCATCTCATTGGATATTCAAATGGTGGATTTATGGCGCACCGCATAGGGTGCGAACAACCAGATTTGTTTGCATCCATGATTTCAATTGCTGGAACTGGTTCGATGGATATGTATGATTGTCTATCAACAAGTTCGTTGAGTATGCTTCAAATTCATGGCACCCTTGATACGACGATTTTGTATAACGGCGGTGAGTTATTTGGCGTGCCATACCCCAGCGTTGAAACAACAATGACGAACTGGTCCAAGCATATCGGTTGCAAAAGCAATCCAGTCGCATCATCTGATTACCTCAATCTTGATGGGAGTGTATGGGGTGATGAAACCGAAGTTATTCAATATACAAATGAATGCAACGCTATTGGTGAGATTGAACTGTGGAAGATGCATGGGGCAACGCATACCTACTGGTTTTGGTATGAAGCGTTCGAATATATGTTCGATTGGTTTGACGCGCACCAGAAACCAAACACATGCTTGGGAGACTTTGATGGTGATTCGACTATCAACGTTCACGATTTATTGATTCTCATTGGACATTGGGGGACTGCTTCAGGCGATTTGAATGGCGACCAAACCACAACAGTAAGCGATGTACTTGTACTTATTGGTGCATGGGGACAATGTCCCTAGGCAGACTGCCTTTCTAAGTCGCGGAACGCGTGCAGATTCCAGTAGCAACTCATTTTATAGAAGACATCATGTTTCGGTTATCATGTGCCTTTCTG
>CAZVAE010000128.1:0-3223 GCA_964624985.1 uncultured Isosphaeraceae bacterium
AACCCTGAAGAGATGAACTGGGTTGATTTTGAATGCCAAGTTGAAGATGCAATTGCGCCCGTATTGGAACAAAAAGAACGGGGCGTCTTTCGAAATGGAGATTCATGTCAAGCGTTGAAAATGGCAGTTGAAACAGATAGCGAGTTTACCTCTGATTTGTTTGAAGGAAATGTAGCAGCGAGTAGTGAATATGCGGTCACTGTTATGGCTGCTCTGTCTTCAATTATGACCCTAGACGTAGGTGTTGGGGTGCAAGTCTCATACTTGCGTCTTTGGGACAACCCTGCTGATCCTTGGAATGGTTCGGATACACATTCCCAGTTGTACGAACTCAGAGCATTCTGGGAAGCAAATATGAGTACAACCCCACGCCATTTGGTGCACATGTTGAGTGCCCGTCCTCTCGGTGGAGGTGTTGCATGGCGAGGCGCAGTCTGTTCAAGCTTTGGATACGCAGTGTCTGCCAACTTAAATGGTTCGTTCCCTGTCCCGTTGCAAGATCATCACCAGAACAATTGGGATATTTTCGTAGTCGCACATGAAAATGGTCACAATTGTGGAAGCCCTCATACGCATTCGTATGAACCGGTCATCGACAATTGTGGGAACGATGATTGTTCAGATGCCGAAAATGGAACCATTATGAGCTACTGCCATACTTGCAGTGGAGGCATGACGAATATCTCGCTAAATTATCATCCTAGAGTGCAACGAGTTATGGGGCACTTCTTGAATGAAGGTATATCTTGCTCACTCGAATGTGATGACACATTCGTCGGAGCCTGTTGTTTGGAAGACGATGCTTGTAATGAAATTACACATGACGAGTGTGCGTTATTGAGTGGTTCTTTTCTTGGGACTGCGACAGCGTGCGATACTTCATCTTGCGATCCAATCATCGGAGCTTGCTGCACTGGTGAAGGAGAGTGTGAAGAACTCAGTCTCGTCGACTGCGTGAGTAGCGAAGGTTCATATATTGGAACAGGCACAGAGTGTTCGGCAGGGTGGTGCGATGCAAGCATGGAGTACGCGTGCTGCCTTACAGATTCTTGTACTGATATGACGGAATCAGATTGCGAAACAGCAGGGGGATTCTGGTCTGGATATGGTTCATTTTGCATAACAGGTGGATGCGATCCGACGGAAAATGATTTTTGCAATACGGCAATGCCCGTCTCTACCGGCGTTTGGAATTTTTCAACTGTAGGAGCAGTTACAGATACCATTGTTTTCGATAATGAAGATTGCAGTACGGAGTATCTAGGTGGAGTTCATTCAGATGTTTGGTTCTCGTATACTCCGTGTGAGGATGGACAACTTCTCGTTAGTACTTGTGACATTGTGAATTTCGATTCCGATATCATCGTCTATCAGGGCACCTGTCAATCGATGGTTCAAGTTGAATGTAATGGTGATGGGCTAGGCTGTGGTGGATTCACATCTGAGGTTGTAGTTCCTGTCATCGAAAATGAGCAATACTTGATTCGAGTCGGTGGTTTTAGTGCAGACAACTATGGAAGTGGCCAACTCTTGATTGGTGGACAAAATTGTTCGGGGGATGAGCCGTGCTTCAGTGATGTCAATGGTGATGGGAAGGTTGATATTGCAGATTTACTTGCCATCGTTGATCATTGGGGCGAAAATTCTGTTCTGCATGATGTCGATGAGAGTGGGGTTGTCGATGGTTCAGACCTGCTCCTTGTAATTGCAAATTGGGGAGATTGCGATTGATTCAGAAATCATCTAGGCAAAATGCCCTAAATTGCCATTTTCAGTACTTTTTACGCATTTAACTTGCTTTTTTGACGCAACCTGTAAAGATGGTTCATGGTATATAAAGTTGTTAACGCGTTTTTAATGGAGAGGAATTAAAACATATGCATACCAAAACACTTCTGACTACCGCGGTCACATCGCTGGTTCTATGCGCGGCATCGTTTGCTGCACCAGAATCACTACTTAACGCAGAACAAATTCGAAAAGAGCATCCAAACTTACTTACAGTAAATCGCCATGATCAAGTCCACAAAGTAATCGGCAAACAACTTTCAACTGGTCGAACACCACTAGATTCAGCAGAGAACTTTATTGACTCATTTGCTGCTGCTCTCGATGTTGAAGCACACGAGTTTATTGAACGTGGACCATTTTTAGATGGTCGCACACATCAAAATTTAATGTACATTCCAGAAACGGGAGAACATAAATTCACAGGTGTTTATTTCATGCAAACAGCAGATGGATTGCCTGTATACGGTTCTCGATTAATGGTGCTTGTTCGAAACGTAAACGGATTCCCTGCAGTAAGTGCAACAACAGATGTTCGTGACGTAAAAGGATATAAAAAACCGAAGCGAGCCGTTGCTAGCGAAGCAGTCGCGCTTATGTCCGCTGCAGCTCGACTAGGCAAGGGCGTATCGATTACACCGCCTGAACTCATGGTATTCGCAGGCACCGATAAGGAACAACAAGAGCCAGTTGCTGTTCTTGTGTTTGAAGCAACGCAAGGTGGCAGTTGGGACTTCGAAAATTACCGGAAGCTTGAGCTTGTTGTGGATGCGCAGACAGGTGAAATAGTGCATGAAACGAACAGAATTCTTCACGTTGATGGCAATGTTTCTGGCTTAGCAACAGAAAGTTCAGGAGCAGATGTTTGTGAGCCCGAATCCGCATCTGGGATGCCGTATGCAAAGGTAACCCTTGGTGGAAACACTGAGTATGCAGATGAGAATGGCAATTTTTCAATTGAGGGTTCTGGAAACATCACTTCCACACTCGATGGTATTTGGTTTGATTCACAAAACCAATCAGGTTCTGATGCGTCGCTCACACAAAGTAGTTCTGATCCCAATTTCATGCATAATGAATTGAACAATAATGAGCAATACCGTGCACAAGTAAATGCATATTTGCACTCCAACGTGGTTCGAGACTACGTTCTAAATTTTGCTCCAGATTATCCAACAATTGGAACCCAGACTTCATTTCCTGTAAAGACTGGGGTGAGTGGCACTTGTAATGCATTTTATGATTACTCTTCAATCAACTTTTACAATTCTGGAAACGGTTGTAGCAATACCGCGTTCTCCGTGATTGTGCATCACGAATATGGACACCACCTCATTGCGGTTGGTGGTTCTGGTCAGGGAGAGTATGGTGAAGGCATGTCCGATGTCATGAGTGTTCTTGTAACAGGGGACAATCAACTCGCGCGTGGTTTCTT
>CAZVAE010000128.1:3233-5168 GCA_964624985.1 uncultured Isosphaeraceae bacterium
GTGAAAATGGCATCCGAAATGCAGATAATAACTACCAATATGGCGGTAGTTGTTCAGGTATTCATGACTGTGGTCAACTCATTTCAGGTTGTGTGTGGGATACCATTGCAATAATGGAAGAAGCTTATCCAGGAGAGGGAGTTAGCATAGTTGCAAACCTTGCGATTAATGCCATCCCGATGCACTCTGGAACTTCGATTGATCCAACAATAACTACGGATTGGTTAGTGCTCGATGATGACGATGGGGACCTTTCAAATGGCACACCGCACTCGGAACAAATCCTTGCTGGATTTGCATTGCATAGCATGGATGATTTTCCTCCTCCACCCGAGTACGCATGTTGCATCGATGAAGCATGTTACGAGTTAACCTATGAAGCGTGCCAAGATCAAGGTGGAGCATGGCGTAATGGATACACCTGCGGTCAAGTAAGTTGCGTACCTTTGCCAAATGATTTTTGCGATAGTGCGGAATTGATTTCTGATGGCACGTGGGATTTACTTACACTTGGCGCACTATCGGATACAGTTCCGTATAACGACGCACAGTGTTCCGGAACGTATCTAGGGGAAATGTATGCTGACGTTTGGTTCAGTTACATCGCGTGTGAAAATGGCTCGATGACTGTGAGTACTTGTGATTTAATCAACTTTGATAGTGATATAGTGGTCTACGAGGGTTCTTGTGACAATCTAACACAAGTGGCTTGTAATGGCGATGGAGATGGGTGTGGGGGATACACTTCTACTACAACATTTAGCGTCACAGGTGGATCGCAGTACCTTATCCGCGTTGGCGGCTGGGATGGTAGCGCGGAGGGCAATGGCTCGATTTTTGTCGATGGACCTGGCGATGGTTGTGAGACTGATCCCGCAGTTGTCATTGAGTACCCAGATGGAAGACCAGAATTGGTTGATCCAAATGGCGGTACGATGGTTAACTTAAATGTGACTGCAGGAACATCTGAACCTGATGGCGGACAGCTCCATTGGAACGATGGTTCAGGATGGAACTCTTCACCACTGAATGCGTCCTACGATGGCACATTCCCAGCATTTGATTGCGGCGCTTCAATCAATTGGTATGTCTCTGTTGATTCGATTGACGGTGACACAGTAGTGAGCCCATCTGGTGCACCAAGCAACTCATGGAACTCAATGGCATACTCCAGTAGTGAAGTCACCTTTGATGATGACTTCAACTCCGACCAAGGGTGGACTGTTGATAATGGTGCAACTGAAGGTAACTGGACACGTGTTGTTCCTTCTGAGGGTGGTGTTCGTTGCGATGCACCAAGTGACTCGGACGGTTCAGGTATGTGTTTTGTTACTGGAAACAGTGGCAGTGAAGATGTTGATGGTGGTACGACGACCTTGACATCTCCATCAATGGACTTCAGCGATGGTGCTGTGCTTTCTTACGCTCGTTGGTATAACAACGGTTCAAACTGTGGTGGCGCAGATCCTAACAACGATTACTTCTATGTTGATGTATCCATCGATGGTGGAGCTTGGACTAATCTTGAAACAGTTGGCCCTGTAGCCGAATCAAGTGGCGGTTGGTACAACGTTGAACATACCCTTGAGGGTGAAGGCACAGTTAGAGTCCGATTCCTCTGTGGTGACTTGAATGACGGTTCAATTATTGAAGGTGGCGTTGATGCAGTTTCAGTTCGCAATAACAGTTGTGATGAAGCTTCATGTGCTGGTGATGTCAATGGCGATGGAATGGTTGGCGTGAATGACCTTCTTGAAGTCGTTGGCTCTTGGGGCGATGCTGGGGGTCCAGCTGACGTAAACGATGACGGCATCGTGAATGTCGCTGACTTACTGGCAGTAGTTGATGCTTGGGGAGCATGCCCTTAACTTCTTAGAGTTTTGAATTTGAAAGACCCCACTCGTAACGAGTGGGGTCTTTTTTTGTCGAATCAAA
>CAZVAE010000129.1:0-5164 GCA_964624985.1 uncultured Isosphaeraceae bacterium
GATGATTTTGGTAGACCCGCTGTTGCGTTCCGTCTAGATGGAATGGGTGCTCGTCAAATGGGCAAGATGACTGGTGCGCACGTTAATGAACCAATGGCAATTGTGCTCGATGGGCAAGTCTATACCGCGCCAAATTTGAACTCGCAGATTAACGGACAAGGGCAGATTATGGGCAGTTTCTCAACAGATGAGGTCCAATATTTGCTTCAAGTTTTAGCTGCTGGCTCTCTTGAAGCGAGGTTAAGCCACGACCCGATAGCAGTGAACATTATTGGTCCCACTATTGGTGTTGATAACTTGACAAGGGGGCTTTCTGCACTCGGTTGGTCTGTGCTTGCAGTCATGTTCTTCATGTTGATTTATTACATGGTCGCAGGACTCGTTGCAGATTTTGCATTGCTTGCAAACGGCTTGCTCATCTTCGGCATTATGGCGTTAATCGATGGCACATTTACGTTGCCTGGATTGGCAGGCGTAGTCTTAACTATGGGTATGGCAGTCGATGCCAATGTTCTCATCTATGAACGTATACGTGAGGAAGTTGCTGCAGGAGCTCGTGATCTTCGTGAAGCTGTTAGAGAAGGGTACAACAAAGTGTACTCAACAATTATTGATGCAAACTTGACAAACTTGATTGTTTGTTTTGTGTTGTACCGTACAGCGACGACCGAGGTGAAAGGTTTCGCAGTCACCCTATCGATTGGTATCGTGGCAACGCTCTTCACATCGCTCTTTGTAACACGTGCAATCTTCCAGATTTATGTAAACGTTTTTGGAGCTCGAAAATTGGCGATGCTTCCAACAGTATTCCCTGCAATCGGAAGGGCGTTACATCCCGCAGTGGACTGGGTTAGCATGCGAAAAGTTTTTTGGGTTTTGAGTTTTGTTGTCTGTGGCACATCAATCTGGCTCCTTCTAAACCGTGGCGTGACCATGCTCGATACTGAGTTTAGAGGCGGTGTTTCACTGACAATGCGAACACATGATGAGGGCGGAACCCGTTTGCTGTTAATACATACAGGTGAAAACTCGGTTGAATCTCGTGTGCATGCCATTGGCGATGCCGCAACAGGAGATTCCCAAAAGGATCAGATTCTTTCCGAACTCAGTGGCGCAACAGTCTTAACGGTTGGCGAAAGTCAAGTCGATGAGAATGGCAAAGTTGTCTCAGACGGGTTCCAAGTAAAGGTATCAAACCCACCAGGAATTGACGATGACGCGACAGTTACTGCAACTGTAGTTGAAGCAATTACAGAAGCATTCGGCGATGATTTGGATGTTCCACCCTCCTTAGAGTTTGAGGGCGCAGGCACAACATCATTTGAAAAATATACCCATCAGATTCCGAAGGATGCATCAACAGTTGGGGATGTACTCGCATCTAATGCAAGGGGAGATCTTTCGGATTTCCGTGGTGGTGCACTCGTCGTCATAGAAGATATTGTTCCAGCAGTTGCACTGGTAGATGTTCAAAATCGAATTGACCGGATGCGTCAACAACCAGAGTACGCTAGAGATGCGGGCGGGAGAGATATCAAGGTGTTCGGTTTGAAGCGCGGTGAAGGCGATGGAGTGCAAGAGTTTTCAAGAATTGCAGTCGCAGTTTATGACCCCGATATGAATTACCTGAAACATAATCCCGAAGTTGTTGACGAACGGGTTGCATCAAATGAGTGGGAGCTTATTTCTACTGCACTTTCACAACCGCAAAGTTTAGAACAAGTAAGTAGCTTCTCATCGCAGATCGCAGAAACGCTAAAAGCAAATGCAATTGTTGCTGTCATCTTGTCATTACTAGGTATTTTGGCGTACATCTGGTTTAGATTTGGATCACTTCGGTACTCGCTCGCAGCGATAGTCGCATTGATCCACGATGTGACTGTGACACTTGGTGCACTCGCACTTGCTGGGTACATCGCGCATATTTCTTTCTTTAGCCAGACACTGAAAATCGAAGCATTCCAAATAGATTTAGGTGTGATCGCTGCACTGTTGACAGTGATTGGCTACTCTTTGAACGATACCATCGTGATTCTTGATCGTATACGTGAAAACAGAGGCAAGCGCCCACTCCCAACACAGGAGATTGTGAATACTTCTATCAACCAAACGGTCAGCAGAACGGTGCTAACTTCTGTGACGACGTTGATTGCCGTTGCCATCATCTATCTTGCTGGCGGTGGAGGAATTCGCCCATTCGCATTTGCGCTATTGGTAGGCATTCTTGTTGGAACATACAGCTCTGTTGCGATTGCAGCTCCACTTGTCTTTTCGCGGGCTCGTACTCGTAAGCAAGACTCGGAATAAGCAATATTCACATACGTTTTGCGTAACGAGTCGTATATTTGAGCACTTCTCAATCGATTCTACACCTTCATTTTCAAGAGAAAGCCCCTTTTTATCCGATTTAATCAGTGTAGCCAAGGAGGGCTTCATCTATGTCCGGAACAAGTAAAGCAGCTGTATCATTGTGCGTTCTTCTACTCGCAGCACTCGTCGTGTATTACGGAATGACTCCACCCGAAGAAAGCCAAGGCCAACTGGTTGATGTCCCAAAACAACGTCCGACCCTCTTTGGAGGTGATCCAGACGAAAAAATGGTTGCGATGGGAATCCCCCCAATCGCAACTGAACTTGCAAATGTGCGAGTTGTCGTTGAAGAAGTTTCGGACCAATCAACTTCGGACCTACCCCCTGAACCCATTGTGGTGAATGTGGAGCCGATTGTAACTCCAGTAGAAACCGAAGTCGTTGAACAGGCCTTTCAGATGTACGTTGTGAAAGATGGGGAGACTCTTGGTGAAATTGCGTCTCGTGAGTTAGGAAGTTACCGCAAATGGAGAGTCATTGCATCGATTAATGATATTTCAGATCCAAGTCGTGTGATGCCAGGAAGAATGCTCAGATTGCCAATTGGACAATAAACACCTGAGCCCATCGTAGAAGAAGTGCAAACACCACCTGTTAACAGCGAAGTTCAAATTCACATCGTTCAAGTGGGCGAAACGATGAGTTCTATCGCCGATGATTACTATGGCAATTCCAACAAGTATACTGTTATTGTTGATGCGAACCCAACTGTGGATCCGAACAGATTGAAAATTGGTTCTAAGCTTACGGTTCCAGCGCTTTAAACCTATTCGCGTTTTCTTCCAGACTTTCTATTCGGGAAGTGCCAATGATTGTGCAATCGAGCATTTGGCGAATTGGTGATCTCTTTGTTAGAAAATCCATTGCCTCGTCAATTGGCAGGTGACCGCTATTGAGAACTTTTTTTAGGAGTACCAGTATTCCTTGGTCATTCGCCTGTCGAATAATGTTCTCATTCGACACGTTCGAGGCACTATACTCAACCATCATCACATCAGCCCACTGCATGGCGTCTCTTTGTGCTTCAATGGTCTTACCGCTAAAACCAATCAGCCTTGCTTTACCTTCATCCTTGAATAGGCGCATCATTTCAACAGCATCACTTCGCTGCAACACCGTTACGTCGTCTGGGGGAGCATGGAGAAGCAAGATGTCTACACATTCGGTCTGTAACATCCGCAGGCTCTGTTCAACAGATTGTCGCATTCCAGTTTTCGTGAAATCAAAGTGGCTTTCATTCCCATCGAAGGTTTCTCCAACCTTAGTACTCAAGTTATATTCATCACGTCTGCTTTGTAAACACGTGCCAATGCTCTCCTCGCTACTGCCATACGCCCGAGCAGTATCGATAAGGGTAATCCCGAGGTCTAAAACACGGTGTAACAACTGCTCCACATTCTCTAACGTAGGCATGGGGGAACCATATCTAGCATATTTAGGAGCGAGTGAGCGGCCAATCTGGTACGCACCAAAACCTAGGGAACTTAGTGGTACGGATAGGGTGAGTTGATTCATACACCAGCTACCATATCAGATGTAATCCACGGTTGATCGGTTTCCCATGGTGGCAACGCGACAGTAGGAGAAGGCCAATAATCAAACAGTGGACAACTCTGATTCATTGTTTGTGATGGTTTTCCTAATCGAACAGTAATCTCATTTGCAAGTCTAGGCGCAAATGCAAGTTTTGTTGGCCAGCAGGTTAAGACGTTATCTTCTTCAAGAATGCATATGTCATCAGGCCTTGAGCCATGCGTGTTCTGTTCAGCACGATTCGTCATATACGTTTGAAACTCGACATCTTGAAGTTGCACATTCGGAAGCACTGCATGAAGTTCTTCAATCGCAAAAGAAACAAGGTCTTCCTGCGTATACTCAACGCCAACTTCAGCCAGATGACCGCCAATCTGCCAAACTGAGCGGTTTGCATAATCTTGAGTCGTCGTAATGGTGACTCTTGTTCTTGCTCCATCGATGCAATGCCCATTAACAATTGGAAGGTTGCCTCTTGCCATGACCATGTGGAGAGGGCGACTCTGCGTCTTGTTCGGTTCAAGACCGAGTGTTTCTCGTAACGATGCGTTTCCACTTCCTGCAGTAAGCAGAATGTGCTTCGCCTTGAGATTAACCGGATCACCTGAATCAGGATGTAACAATTGAATCAGCCACCCATCGTCTAATCTAGATATCTCGACTCCCCCAGAAACGGTTTGTAACAGATGTTGATCGAGTTGGTGACCTAAAACTTCAAGAAGACTACGTGGTTCGATGACTTGTTCATCTAATCGTGCTACTGAGCCACGCACTCCCTGAAACACGTTAGGTTGTGATTCCTTGTCAAGCAACTGGGGTTGGGTTTGAAGTGCGAACTTTGCAGCAAGCCAGCCTAATCTTGAGCGAATAGAATCTGTTCTCCAGAGGTGGCAAAACTGAGCCCTCATGGCAACTGTCTGAAGATCCGGCAATGATTCGCCTGCAAGGCACCTTCTCCAATGAAGCGGCATTTGCCTAATTGCGTCAGCTGAATGCGAATCGCTGCCCGTAATCGCATACTTTAATCCCCCATGAATGATGCCCTGAGAATCGATAGTCTGTCCGCTGCCGAGTGAATCTGACTCAAGTAGCGCTGCATGAAATCCATCTGATAACGTGGCATCAAGTGCGAATAAGCCAGCAACGCCACCTCCGAATATGACACAGTCAAGATGAGTCGTCGAATCTAACATGTCCGTAGTTTAACTTGAGAGATGCTGATGGATGGCTTCGGGTAGGATGTTTGCATGAAGATTGCAAC
>CAZVAE010000130.1:0-4724 GCA_964624985.1 uncultured Isosphaeraceae bacterium
ACAAGTGACACATTCATTTTGCACCTGTTTCTTTAAGCATGAATGTCAACAAAGTCCCAAGAAGAAGTGAAACCGGAAGAATGATAAGGGCTTGTTGATATTCAACAACGGCGTAGGCAGAAACAGAATCAGTTATATCTGCAGTGACGGGTTTATGATGAATCCCCGAAGCAGCAGAATAGACAGCTCGATGTGCAGACGCATCCAGATCAAGCAGTGCACCAAACGCTGGCTGGAGTAAAAATCCACCTAGCATGACAAAACAATTGACAAAGGCAACAGCAGTTGCTCTGCAAAATGCACTGTGCTGTTCAACTGCGATTGCAAATGTAATGGCTTGCGCACCAGCAAAAAATCCAGTTGCAATCAAAAAGGAGACTGTCAACCAAAACGGCATGTACGGCGAAAGCAATAACATTCCCATTGAAAATGCACAGAGCCCTCCACCGAGCAACATAGGCATTTTACGCAAACTGAATTTGTCAGAAAATAGACCCAAGAGTGGACCACCAGCAGCGAATCCTAAGAACATCAGTGTCATCGCGAATGCAGCTTTGTCTATTGGAACACCAGCTGATGTGCTGACGTATGAGATTCCCCACAATGCTCCGAATGTAGAAATTGGCACGTAAAGCAGAAGGCTGATGATTGCAACAAGCCAAGTTTGTTTACTTGCTATCACTTCGCGAAGTCCATCGAACATTGTTTCTTTTTCAACGCGAGATTCTAACTGTGCGAGGTGCAAAAACCATTGAGGTCTTCTTGGAACAACGAAATAGATAAGAATTGCAATGGATAGTCCAACAAGTCCCGCAAAGTACATAGACTCTTTCTCACCATATCTCTGAACAGCTTCACGCAAGGGGGCTTCCCCGAGTGCTGCACCAATTGTCCCGAGTGCTGCAGTCATACCCATAATCAGTGCCAATCGTCTTCTTGGGAACCATACGGTAGCAACGTACACCGCTCCTACGTAAGCAAACGACGAACCAATACCCGACATCACTCTACCCAACCCAAGAGTGAACACGTTTGTAGCAAGTGCAAATATCAGGCATCCAAGCCCAGCGATAATTGCTGCAACACTTAACAACTTCTTTGATCCAAATCGATCGAGGGCAAGCCCAACAACAAGTTGCATCGGCGCATACGCGAGGTAATACAAGCCCATGACAAATCCAAGTTCTTCTGCGTTCAGTGTAAACTTATCCTGGAGTAAACCCTCAAATGTGCTTGGTGCAACTCTCGCAAAAAATTCATACAGATAAAACGCTGCTGCAACGCCCCAATAAATCCAAGGGAGAATGCCACGTCTTGCATTTTTAGCAAGTTGCCTTGCATTTTGGTATTCATGGGAAAGATGTTGTTTTAATATTGGCATACTTCAATTGGCACAATAGCAAATTGGTCTACGTCTACAAGACCCAAGTCGCTCAGTTTCAACTTTGGAATAACAGATAGCGGTAAGAAGCTCAGCGGCATAAATGGATCTTCAATTGGGCAGCCAAGTGAATGGGCTGCTTCTAGAACAGATTGTTGCTGTTCGATAACGATGGCTGTTGGTGCGTCTGACATGAGTCCCGCGATTGGAAGTGGCAAGAGAGCAAGGATGTTTCCATTTGACACAACACATTGTCCTCCTCCAGATTTGCAAAGTGTTTTTGTTGCGATAAACATATCTGCATTGTTGTCACCAACGACTGCAATATTGTGCGCGTCATGTCCTACCGTTGATGCAATTGCACCATGTTTAAATTGGAATCCTCGTACAAACCCCAGTCCTACATTCCCAGTGTTGCGATGGCGTTCAACAACAGCCATTTTTAACACGTCCTCATCGCTACTTTTGAGGTGAAGTTCTTCCGTAAAAAGTTGTCCTGGGATAAGACTAATAACACGAATTGGTTCAGAGCGGATTGTGGTCGAAAGTGATTCTTGAGAAAATGTTGGTGAAAGGTGAACGCTGTTCTTTGCAATTGTCCAATCAGTCGTGCAAGGTATAGGAATAGTATTGCCATTTTCTGAAACAAGGCTCCCGTGATGCCAAGTTTGTTTTGGTGTTGGGTTCTGAAGGTCATCAAAAACAACAAGGTTTGCAAACTTGCCTTCATCGATTGAACCGATGTTCGAAAGTTCGTAGTGGTCAGCAACATGTTTCGTTGCAATGCAAACTGCAAGAATTGGGTCTAGACCAAGAGAAATTGCTTTTCGAATAATGAAATCGATATGCCCCTCGTCTCGCAGGTCAGCAGGGTGCCTATCGTCCGTGCAAAAACAAATTTGGTGTGCATTTTCTGGGGTAACTATGGGAAGTAATGCTTCGAGGTTCTTTGCTGCACTACCTTCACGTATGTAAATGGTCATTCCTAAACTAAGTTTTTCTAACGCCTCTTCTGCAGTCGTACTTTCATGATCACTTGAAATACCTGCTTCAACATATTTCTTTAAATCTTCGCCTCGTAGTCCAGGGCAGTGTCCATCGACTTTTCCATGTCGTAATCCCATTTGTATTTTCTTAAGTACTTCAGGGTCGTCATGGAGTACTCCAGGATAGTTCATCATTTCTGCAAGTGCGATGACTCTATCATCATCAAAGAGTGGCTCTAAGTCTTCAGCAAGTAGTGTGGCACCACTCGTTTCTAACGGAGATGCAGGAACACACGAACTTGCAGCGAAGAACGCATCGAAGGGAATATCTTCAGCATCATCCATGATGAGTTTAATGCCCTTAACTCCAAGTACATTGGCGATTTCATGTGGATCGAAGATCGCTGAAGTTGTTCCGTGCGGAAGTGCTAGTGATGCAAACGAAGAGGGGGGGAGCATCGTCGACTCGACGTGCATGTGTGCGTCGATGAATCCAGGCGCAACAAATGCTCCGTTCAGTTCAATGATGGTTTTTGCGCTAGATGGTTGAAGAACAAAAAGACCATCTTTGATTCCAATATCCATTGCGTTAATGGAACGAGTTTGGACATTGACTATTTGCCCACCTCGTAGAATCGTATCAACTTCAGTCATTCTGCTGTTTCTGGCTCAAGGTTGATCGTCTCTCCAGGTTGCATCACCAATACCTCAGTCTCTCTTGGCGCGAATCTTTTGACGTCAACTTCAATTGGTGGCCACGTGTTGTAGTGCATAGGGATGGAAGTTCCAGCCCCTATCATTTCAGCCGCCGCTGCCGCCATTTCTGGTCCCATGGTGAATCGGTCGCCAATTGGAAACATAGCAATATCTGGTTGGTACATCTGTCCGAGCAATTCCATATCTGAAAAGAGAGATGTGTCACCAGCATGGTAAATCACTGCACCGCTAAACTCAATCATGAGACCACATGGCATCCCCATATATCGTCCCTTGTAACTGGATGAATGGAACGCCTGAGTAAATGAAACGCCACCAAACGTGGCATCAATCCTACCACCGGGATTACCCGGCTCACATTTTTCGTGACCTTGTTCTCCTAGATATTCACAAATCTCATATGCTGCGAACACGGTTGCGTCGTTTGCTTTGGCGATATCTTCGCAATCTGCAAAATGGTCAAAGTGTCCATGTGTGATTGCAATATGCGTACAAGTCACATCCGCAGCAGTGGTAACGGCAACTGGGTTGTCAGTAAAGAATGGATCTATGACGAGCGAATGTGTTCCGTCGTCAAGTTGAAAGCAAGATTGACCATGAAATGTAAGGTTGATTGACATGGCAACATCCTATCACGAGGAGGTCAGTTCTAGGGACACATGGCCGCTAGATTAGCCAATTCAACACTCTACAAAAAGGTATGTTGTGTCAGTTACAACGATGCTATTCACAAGAGATTAGCGAATGGGGTTGCCAACTAGAGGGTTTTGAGGGTGGATTACATTCGACGACGTCGAGTACCAATCAGACTAGCGAGGGTAAGCAAAGCAATCGCACCAGGTGTTGGAACGAATTGGTATGAGAATGCATATTGCCCTAGCACTGAAAAGTTTGCGTTGCCAATGACATCCCATTGGTCGCCTTGATACGTAAGAAATTGAATTGGTTCTCCTGCAAACTCTGTAAGATCAATGTCATACAGATTTACTGTTCCGGAAGGAGAGGCAGAGACATCACCCCAAGCAAAAGCTGCTGAAGTTTCTTCATGCTCCCAACCCAGATAGGAATTCACGAGCTGTGTGCCATTGCCCATGTCATACCAATCAGTATTACTTCCTGTATCTCCTGTTGCAAACCAATCTGAACCCATGCTTGTTGTCGAAGAAACGCCTAAGAATTGGTTTGGAATCGAGCCATCAGGGTTGTTGATTGGCACACCATCAAACAAGCCGATGAGTGATACTCCCGCATCAGTACTTGCTAGAAGAAACGAAAGTCTCCCTACAGTTTCAATTCCATCATCATTTAACGTCGCTGCAAGAATATCAAGATCACTCATCGAAAATTGATGGTTACTGCTGTTCAGTAGTCCGTTGAAATCGCCTGCGTACATTTCATAATTTCCATCAACGCTACTTAAATTGATATATTCAGCATGTACAATCGATGATGTAAACACCGTTAAAAAGGTAAAAATGGATACAAGTGACTTGAGCATGTACTGTCTCTACATCGGCCCAATTCGGGCACAATCTAACTAATAGTTCGTTTTGGGCAGCAGAGTTGTTCAGCGCAATGGGACGTACAAGCCCTTTATCTTGCCTAAATTCACAAAATTGGTGCGATTAAACTGACACCAT
>CAZVAE010000130.1:4741-5159 GCA_964624985.1 uncultured Isosphaeraceae bacterium
CAGGGGTCGATTGTTGGATGTATGTCATCTGTAAAAAACGGAGTTCACTAGCAAAATCAGTGTCATATACAAGCATACTGACCTCAAAATTAAGGTCGAGACTTCGCCTATCTAGGTTCGCAGAGCCAATGAGCGCGATATCACGATCAATTGTCATCGTTTTTGCATGCAAAAGCCCACCGTTAAACTCGTGTATCTGCACCCCCGCGTTCAGTAGAGCTGCGTAGCGACTTTTGCTCGCTGCTTGCACGAGCTTAGAATCATTACGAGCAGGAAGTACTAAGTGTGTTTCGACTCCCCGTTTAGCAGAGATAAGCAGTGCAGATTCTGTTGAGTCATCTGGGGAAAAATATGGGGTTGTAATAATCAATTCTTTTTGAGCAGTGAAGAACGCAGTTTGGAGAAGTTGACTTAATGC
>CAZVAE010000131.1:0-1358 GCA_964624985.1 uncultured Isosphaeraceae bacterium
ATTGAACAGTGGATAGATGTCGCAGACGAAGAAAACGAACCTCTAAAAACATTTGTATTGCCCGGAGGAACGCCTGTAGCGGCCACACTTCATGTTGCAAGAACTGTTTGCAGACGGGCTGAACGAAACGTAGTATCCCTGTACCGAAAAGACGGTTGTCGACACGAAGCGGTCGTCTTGTTAAATAGAATCAGCGACTTGCTATTTGCTCAAGCCAGGCGCGCGAACAGACTACATGGTGTGTCAGATATTCCATGGACACCTAGAGAAAAGGAGTAACCATGACTATTCGAATTGGCATCAACGGCTTTGGTAGAATCGGGCGCCTTGTCTATCGGGCTGCGTCTCTTTCGGGCGATTTTGAAATTGTTGCTATCAATGACCTTGTACCAGCAGAGAATCTTGGGTACCTGCTTCAGTATGACACAATGCACGGCACATTCTCAAAAGATGTCACGGTGACGAGTGACGGGTTCACTGTCGACGGAAAGCAAACAAAGTGTTTAAGCGAGCGTGATCCGGCGGCACTTCCTTGGGGAGACCTTGGCGTTGACTACGTTCTTGAATCGACCGGTTTCTTTACTGATTATGCGGGTGCACACAAGCACATCGAAGCGGGCGCAAAACGAGTTCTTATTTCAGCCCCAACCAAAACGCCAGATGAGGTTCCTACGTTTGTCTACAAGGTAAATTCAGACGCGTATGACCCAGCGAATCACAAAGTCATCTCAAACGCATCATGTACAACAAACTGCCTAGCCCCAATTGCAAAAGTCATCGACGACTCATTCGGGATTGACGAGGGGTTGATGACAACTATTCATGCGGTCACCGCCACGCAGCCAACGCAAGATGGACCAACGAAAAAAGATTACAGAGGTGGTCGAAACGCGTACATGAACATCATTCCAGCGAGTACTGGTGCGGCCAAAGCGGTTGGGCTTTGCTTACCTCAGCTGCAAGGCAAGCTTACAGGGATGGCGATGCGTGTTCCAACGGCAGATGTTTCGGTGGTTGATTTGACCGTAAAAACAAACCAAGCGACGTCTTATGAGGCGATTTGTGCTGCGATGAAAGAAGCAGCAGAGGGCTCAATGTCAGGCGCACTTGGCTACACTGACGAACCACTTGTTAGTGCTGATTTTGTCGGCGATCCGCGTAGTAGTATTTTCGATGCGGGCGCAGGGATTGAGTTAAGTGAAAAATTCTTCAAAGTCGTCAGTTGGTATGACAACGAAGCTGGCTACTCAAATCGATGCATCGATATGATGAAGATGATGGCAGATAACGACGAATAGCAAAGGTCGCGTTATGCTAATTCGGGGAATGTCGATTTTACTGTTCCAACGAGATCAGCA
>CAZVAE010000131.1:1368-5076 GCA_964624985.1 uncultured Isosphaeraceae bacterium
CGTGAGATGCGGATTCATCCATCAGCGCTTGTTCGCTCTCGTCAAGATCAATTTGAATCACTTTTTCGACGCCATTCTTGCCAAGTACAGCTGGCACACCAACAAACATGCCGTCGATGCCATATTCCCCCTCGCAGTATGCGGCACATGGCAAGATTCGCTTTTTATCTTTGATGATTGCCTCTGCCATTTGAACAGAACCGCTCGCAGGCGCATAGTAAGCACTTGTTCCCATGAGTTTTACAATTTCGCCACCCCCAACTTTCGCCCTGTCAACACACGCTGTAATTTTATCTTCGCTCAGTAATTGTGAAACAGGTATGCCGTGAACTGAGGTGTACCTTGGAAGGGGAACCATATCATCACCATGTCCTCCAAGGAGGAGTGCCTGAATATCTTCGACCGATACACCAAGCTCCATAGCAATGAATGCTCGGAACCGCGCAACATCAAGACATCCCGCCTGCCCAACAATTCGATTTGTTGGGAAGCCAGACGCCTTCCATGCCGTGTATACCATTGCATCGAGTGGATTTGAGACAAGAATCATGACCGCTTCGGGTGCTGCTTCTGCAACTTGTTCAGAAACAGATTTCACAATTTTGACGTTTGTTGCAATCAAATCATCACGGCTCATTCCCGGCTTACGTGGAATACCTGCAGTAACAATGACGACATCGCTCCCTTCAACATCTTTGTAATCACACGTTCCAATAATGTTTGCGTCAAACCGCTCCATTGGACCTGCGCAGAACAAATCGAGTGCCTTACCTTGAGCAACACCAATTGAGTGTTCGGTTTCAACCAGGACCACATCACCCAATTCTTTTGAAGCAGCCCAGACAGCACATGATGCGCCCACGTTGCCAGCTCCAACAATACTAATTTTTGCTCGTCGCATACTCTTACCTTTATAAGTTCGTCGTTTTTGAAAAATCCGTGTTAAACACCGCATTCTACACGAATCGATACCAGACTTGGGGCTATGCTACCCCCATGTTAAAACAAATCATTATTGGCGGAATTGTTGGCGGCATCATTAAGAGCAAGTGATGCGCTTGTGTTTGTATTTACTTTGTCTTTTCTTTCTGGGCTGTTCCCACGCCCCTGAAACGGGCCGCTCACAATTTATCGTGATGTCACCCTCCCAAGAGATTCAACTTGGCGATGAAGCATATGACGAGATCCTTGAAGAAGAGAAAACGATCACAACTGGCCCTAAATATGAAATGGTGCAACGTGTTGGAAATCGCGTTGCTCTTGCAGCC
Organism: uncultured Isosphaeraceae bacterium; assembly: GCA_964624985.1. Classification (GTDB taxonomy): domain Bacteria; phylum Planctomycetota; class Phycisphaerae; order Phycisphaerales; family SM1A02. The sequence continues at coordinate 2,637 of CAZVAE010000131.1, forward strand.
GAACGACTGTATCCAGATGCCGTAAAAAATTATCAGTGGAAGTTTTCCCTTATCAAAGACAAAGATATGGTGAACGCATGGGCACTCCCCGGAGGAAAGTGTGCGGTGTATACGGGTCTTCTGCCAGTCACAGAAAACGAAGATGCGCTTGCGATTGTGATGGCACACGAAGTTGCCCATGTCATCGCAAGGCACGGTGCAGAGCGTGCAAGCCACTCGATGGCATCGGCGATTGTTGCTGGGGTAGCAATGAGCGAGATGAACAAGACAGATCGCACGATTTTGCTCGCTGCGTATGGTCTTGGGGTTGCGCTACCTTTTTCAAGAGCACAAGAATCAGAAGCAGACCAACTTGGGCTCTATATTGCAGCAGACGCAAGGTACGATCCTCGGGAAGCAATTCCGCTGTGGCAGCGAATGGAAGCAGCAAGCGAACACAAACCGTATGAGTTTATGTCGACGCACCCAAGCCCATCATCTCGAATTGATAAACTCCATGGGTGGATGCCTAAAGCGATGATGTATTATGAAAACGCAACAGCACACGAATCGGCATTGAATTCATACACGGAGTAAGAACCAGCACTTTCCAGCAATCCAAGGTGCTGGTCGTTCGCTTGGTTCAAACTCAAGCAAAGCATCAGGCACTTCATGGTCAACTTCCACCTGAGTGAACACATTGTGTGGTTTTGTTAAACAAGCATGGCTCTGGTAGGATTCAATCATGGAAGAGCAACTAAAGAGCATCCCACCAACCTCCGGTGTACCACAATCAAAGCGAACAATCTCGCTCTTCATGCTTGCCATGATGAACACTGCAGTTGTGGTTGGGCTTGAAGGTCTTCCAGAAGTTGGTTCGTTTGGTCTTTCTCTTATCTTTTACTACGCAATTTTTACGGTGATCTATTTTTTGCCAATCGGACTTGTTGCAGCAGAACTCGGCGTGGGTTTTCCGGGCGAGGGTGGTATCTACCGGTGGGTGAAGGAAGCCCTCGGTGAACGCATGGCGTTCCTTGCAATTTGGTGCCAGTGGCTTCAAATATTAGTGTGGTATCCCACAGTTCTTGCAGTATGCGCCGTCTCCGCGGCGTATTTGTTTGATCCCACTTTTGGTGAAAAAGCGTGGTTTGTGCTCTTGGTGAGTTTGGTCGTTTTTTGGATTTCCACAATTGTTAACTTCAAAGGGATTCATGAAAGCGGTTGGATGACTTCTTTGCTACTCATTGTGGGCACGCTGTTACCAGTGCTTGCAGCAATCGGGTTTGCGGGTTGGTGGCTTTTTAGTGGTCGACCATCTGCAATTCCACTGCACGCATCAGAGATTATCCCCGACATGACTTCAATTGGAAAATTAGTTGGCGTGCTCGCGATTTTTTCATTCCTTTCAGGTCTTGAAGTAAACTCGGTACACTTTCGCAATGCAAAAAATCCTCAACGAAACATACCCCTATCGCTATTGATTTCTGGCGTGCTCGTCCTTCTTGTTTCGATGCTTGGTGCGTTGAGTGTAGCAGTGTTAGTTCCAGTTGAATCGATCAATCTCGCAGCAGGAACCCTTCAAGTATTCGAAAAAGTGTTCACTGAACTCGGCGTCCACTGGCTTCTTCCATTGATTGCGGGATGTGCACTTCTTGGGATGGTAGGGCATATCATGATTTGGGTCATCGGACCCACCGAATCATTACGGGTTGCTGCAGATGATGGACTTATACCTAAGACGTTCCAAACGATGACTAAGGGTGGAGCACCTCGGAATGTGATGTTGCTTCAAGCAGTGATTGTTTCATTGATTTGTTTTCTGGGAATGTTGGTTAATCTAAACGCTGTCTTCTATGTGTTGACTATTATCTCCGCCCAAATTTATCTGGTGATGTATGCCCTAATGTTTGTCGCGGTCATTGTGTTGCGATTTACAAGGCCAAACATCAAACGGTCATTTAAATTACCTGGAGGTACTGCAGGCCTTTGGCTTATTGCGGGAACAGGATTGCTTACATGTCTTCTTGGAATTTGTTTTATGGTTGTTCCGCCGGAGATGAAAGACGTCACCATTAACGCCAAATGGTTTTCACCAATCATTTTGCTTGCTTTTGCAGCTGTGATTGGTCTCCCCTTTTTGTTGTACAAAAAGAGAGGGTGAGAACATCTCGCCTAAGTCGGGTTACTCGCAAGGGTCCCAATTACCAACAATCATGAGTAATTCGGATACATCGACGATGCCACCTTATGGCAGAACCAACAGTTGTGATTCAAGGTGACCCCAAATGCGCACCTTTCTCCTGCTGCGCAGAGGCGCATAGAGAAGAACGGTGTTGTTCGAGTAAAGTTGTAAGTGTAGATGGTGCAGAAAGATACAACCCCCTGCATGAACAGGGGGTTGTACCAAAATGGGCCGAAGTGGACTCGAACCACCGACCTCACCCTTATCAGGGGTGCGCTC
>CAZVAE010000132.1:0-5056 GCA_964624985.1 uncultured Isosphaeraceae bacterium
GAACTTCTTGCGAAAAACATACTTACAACGATGATTTCTCCAAGAGATGCAATGCGCGTGAGTGCGACGAATGATCGATATAACGACCCCCTTCCAGTCAACGAGTTAGGTAAAGCAGTTGGGGCATCAGTTGTTATTTACGTTGAAATGACTTCCTTTGGTCTTACAAACGATGGACAAACAGCAAATCCACAGACCTCATGTGCCATTCGTGTTATTGACGTAGCAAATATGGAGCGATTGTTTCCGGTACACGAAGCAGCATATTCAGTTCGCGGTCGTTTGAAAAATATCTCGCCCAATCGAGTCACTTCGTCTTCTGAAGCTCGCGAAGTTGCCGAAGAACTGGCGGTTGAATTGGGTGATTCAATCGCAAAAGTGTTTTACACACACACAACAGGTCGCCTAGGCGAGAATTTAGACCGTGAGTAGTTCGTGCCTATGTTGCACTGTATAACTCCATCGCATCGTACAACCTCCTCTTCGTTGTTTGGGTTAATGCGAATGACAATCCGCCAACTTCATGAAGAAGAACACCGTGTCATTGTGATTGGTAACCCAAATGAAGCAAAACAATATCATCAACAAGGAGTTCCTGTAGTCGGTTCAATTGGGGGAATCAAAAACGCATCAAAGACATTACAACGCCGTCTTGCAACGTATCTCCAACATTCCCCGACTTGTTCGAGTAATGAAACGTTGATGGCTTGGGGTTGGCATGCAATGCAGATGACGATGGATTGCTCATGGAAGTATGACACATATGCAGTTATTGATGAAGTGGATCTCTCGGATTACGGTGTAGGAGGGCACACGATTATTCCCACTTCTCCTTGTGCGGTTACGTATGCATCTTCGCTTGGAATACCAGAAGTGCAAATGACTGAGCCACTTTTAGGCATTGAACCTGCTGCAATAGTTGTTGATAAAGAGACTGTTTTTGAAGCATTGGATTGGGATGGCGACGGTTTATGTATCTCTATTATTGGTGATGTGGGATCTTGGCAAGAGATTATCTCAGTTGCGGTTCGATTCAACGCCATGCATCAGAAGGTCATCTTTGTGTTACCTCCAACGTATCGCGATCGAGCATCGCTGATGACAGCTGCATGCAGTCATGACATCTCTCAGATGTTTAGTGAAGTCCCCCGTTCACTTCGGACGTTGGATGTGCTCGTTGCATCAGATTGTGCATGGTCACCGCCAACAGCACCCTACGACTCTACATCAAACGTTTTGGATGTGCTTACTGCAGCAACCCAGATGACACCTTTAGCAGTCCATACATCGCATCCGATTGCTTCAATACCAACAATTGGTTCAAATGTTGCTTGGGTTAAAGACAGTGTTGAAGTATCTGGTTGGATGTTAGAATTGAAATCAAATCAAGCTGAAGTAGAACGCACGTGTGCCGAACGAGTTTCACTCGTTCGCTCGATTATGACACCAACTCGTTACATCGAGGCGTTACAACTGAAACTGCAGGGACCCCTTGCTTGTTATTGAATGAATGGTTGAGCAGCGGGGACAGATTGCGACCTTGGGCTTTTTCGCCGTTCAACTTTAGGTGGTTGGATTGAATCACTTGCGACTGTCTTCAGACGTTTTGCATCGCAAATTTGAGCAGCAACGACTTGTCCTAAATAGAGCCGGCAATCTGCATCAGGTGATAAGTGCCCCTCAAGTTTACAGTCAAACCAGATTATTGATTGATCGAGAATAGGCATTCCGGTGACTGCACTTCTGACGCTGAGTGAGAGGAACGGGTCATCATCTGCTTCATGGTCGCTGCCAAACAAGCGTAGTGCTGAACGATCTGTAGGTGGGACCATGCAGAGTGCAAACGCACGGGCATCTCTTAGCATCGGCTCAATTGGTCGCCCCTTACTGATGGCAACGACAAGCATTGGGGGATCACTGCTGCATTGTTGCACCCATTTCGTAATGATTCCATCTCTGTACTGATCGTGCGCGCAGGTCAGTACATACGTTGCATTCGGAATGCATCGCAGCGCATTGTGGATTAATTGTGGATTCGAGGTCTTCTCTTCCATACGCTCCTTTAACCACGACAAAATGATGGAAATCCTTGCTCCATCAGCACTTAGAATGCAACAGAATAGCGAATATGCAAGGTCCGAGAATGTTTGTCTTCACTTTTTTTTGAAAAGTGTTGCAAAATGGGAAAAGGTGGGGTACTGTGGGGGCGATTGGTAATGGGTATCCAGGAACAACAACGTGTTATTTACAGGCGAAACAGAGCGATCTATCGACGAGAAGCAGAGACTTTCTCTACCAGCAGATTTCCGAGAGGGCTTCTCTTCAGGAATTGTGTACGCATCGCCTGGACCAAACGATTCGATCTGGCTCTCACCCGAAGAAACATTCGAGAAAAAGGCGAATCTCCTCGAGCAGTCATTGCTACCGGACGAAGATGCGATGGAATTCGAGCAAATACTGTTCTCTCAGTCGAGAAGAATCGAAATCGACAAAGCGGGGCGAATCAGGTTGCCAGAGAACTTACTTCTTCTTGCAGATATTGCAAACCAAGCGTACGTGCTTGGGGTTGGGGATCACCTCGAAATCTTGAATCAGCAACGATGGAGCGAAAAAAGAAACGAAAATATTGCAAAATTTCTCGAAATTATGAAACGAGTACAACGCAAAAGTGGGGGTGGTGCATAACACAGCCAACGACAATTTCTAACGCTGAGCAGGGACGCTCAGTATTCAAGGGATGTAGTGCTACGGATGGCATTCCGACCTTGTTTGAGATAAATGCAGCAATTGCTGCACAAAATGAGCCACGGATGGCTCATAACCGAGAAAGTATCTGCATGGACGCAAGATACTAATCAACCAATGGCTCTCGACTCGTGCCCGTGTCGAGAGCTTTTCCTCAAGCCGGTCGAACATTTTTTTCGACCAACCTTCCCTTGGCTTGCAGCATGACCCACCACATGCTGCGAGCCATTTCTTTTGGTAATGCAGCAAAGGTCAGCACCTACTTCTTTCAACGAAGTATGTATGTTTCGAGTTATTCTTTTGAAGATGGGCGAATTTTTCCAGCAATCGCAGGACCTGAACTCGCGATTTCAGATGCTACTTCACGCCTGTGAACCGGAATTTCTCTGGGAAAATCAAGGGCGATGCGAACCCGATCACCTTTGATTGTGGCAATTCGTATGATGCCAACTGGATCTTTTGGGTCTCCAATAACAACTTCTTCCCCTTCTCTTCGAGTAATTACAAGCATCTTGCGAGCCTCCTGTCGCCACTTCAGTTGAGAAATATCGCGCGGCCTGCGCGAACCACCAATGGACATCCTAGCAAAAAACACGCTGAATGACCAATCCAAATTGTTGAAGCCCCTTACAAGCCCTGATGTTGCAATATGTTACGGGAATGACGTTATTCGACTGCTTTGACTCTCGTAATTCCTTCAATTCGATCTTTTAACCTAGACTCAATTCCATTTTGAAGGGTGACATCGAGCGATGGGCAGCCAACACAAGCACCCAGAAAACGGATAGAGACTACACCATTCACACTGACATCGACAAGTTCAATATCACCCCCATCAAGTTTGATTGAAGGTCGAATCTGCTCTAGAACGTCAAGTACCCTTTTGAAGAGTTGATCTTTGGATTGGTCGTCCTTCTGCGTCATATTGCTAAATGGTATGCGGAAGTCAAGTTCTTTGCAGACACCTGTACACTGTGCATATGAAACTAATTCTACGTCTTATATTTCTTTCCCTCACCCTTAGTGGGTGTGGTAGCCAAACAACGACCAATCCAAGTGCAACATTGCGCGAGACTGGACGCCCATCGTCAGTGCATATCAATGCGATGAACACTCTTGATGAACAGGTTGGCATCCAGAATGAGGATTACCAGAAACTCTTGCAGAGATTGTTATGGGCACCGGGTTATACGAACGAAGCAAGATTAGAAGCTGTGTACAGACTTTGGGCTCAAGATCCTGAAGGGACAATACGTGTTATTCGTCAACAGTTACCAAGACTGAATAATTGGTCATGGCTTACTGAACTTTGCCAGTGGATCGCCGAAGAAGAAGTATTAGAACTCAATGAAGCTCTCATCAGTTCATGGGCAAGCCCTTCGCCTATAGTGGTAAGTGAAGATGAACGACCAGAATATATAGCCCTTGTTGCAATGAATGGAGAAGATGCCGTTATTGATGTTGTTTTCGAATCACTCTTGCAATCGAATAAAACGTGGAAACAAGGATACCGATCAAGATGCTGGGAGCTGTTGCACCGATTATCTGAACGAGAATTATTGATTGAACTATTACATAGTGATTTAGTTCAAGAGGACGATTTGTTTCTTCATGATTTACGTAAAGCAATGAATGATTTTGGCGTGGTTCCCTTTAGACGAGAAGAAATACTCTGGATTCGTGAACTAGCAAAACCAGAGTATGAAGATTTTTGGGGAGAAGCGATGCTTGCATTAAACGAGTTATCAGTTGAACGTAGGCAAGATATCGAAATGCGTGATATTCCAATAGCAGTTTCGTTGCGACGACATGGGAAACCGGGTGCATTAACCCGTTCCGCAGATGAGATTATCAATTCCGTAGAGAAGTACACTCAAAAACAAAAACATTATTTTGAGCGAGAGGGGGGTGGGAACTATCAGGCTGGTTCCGAGATACTACGAACACACAAAGAGAAGTTGACTTGGGGAGATGCTATTGCATTAGAGATTGCTCTGAAAGCACTCGCAGTACCCCAGGTTCGTACCCATCTTTTTGATTACGCAAAAAGAGACCACGATGATATTACAACTGAGTACGGGGGGGTCATTGCACTTGATGAAAAGGGGCGTTTTGAAGTACTTGAGTTTGAACCCAAAATACGTCGGCATGATAGACAGTTCAACGCGCCGCAAGAGATGTTTGATGCTGCCTATACGGCTCTCTTTCATTTTCACTTTCACGCTCAGAAGTATCGAAATGGAGACCACGCTGGACCAGGAATGGGTGACAAAAATTATGCAACAAACACACGAGCAAACTGTCTCGTCTT
>CAZVAE010000133.1:0-5046 GCA_964624985.1 uncultured Isosphaeraceae bacterium
TATCTGTTTTAGCGACGACAAAGGTGTAAGTTGGAGTGCTCCAGTTGAGATGGACGCGTCCCTTATTGGTGATCGACATCAAGCGGTTTACGATGATGAAGGACGTCTCTTTATTTCATTTCGTGACACAGATAAAACGAGCGAAACGGCAGGGGATTGGGTTGCATGGGTCGGCACATTTGAACAGTTAGAATTGGGATACCCAGGGCACTATCGAATTCGTCTTTCGGATAACAAGCACAGTTGGGATTGCGCATACCCAGGTGTTCAATGTTTACCTGATGGCACTATTTTTACAGCAACCTATGGTCATTGGGACGGTGGGGAACAACCGTATATTCGAGGAGTACACATCAATCTTGCTGAAATAGAACAAATGTGGGAGGAGTAAGTGTGCAAATTGAAGTAGTCGAACAACCAGTTTAATGAACTCATTGGTGAAATCCAATTAGTTGCAAGGGCCATACGCACTCACAACGATGAGTAAGTCGTTGATGTTCACAATACCATCTCCATTCAAATCAGTAGGGAGCGGATTCTCTGGCGTGCTGTCACTTCCCCAATCTGCAATCAAGATGAGTATGTCATGCACGGCGACTCTTCCGTCGTTATCAAAATCAGCTGTGCATCTACACTCGTCTGGAATGCCATCTCCATCGACATCTTGACTTGTGCCCTCAAGGATTTCTTGCTGATCATCGATACAATTACGATTGCAATCGTATGCGAGCCCATCGCTTTCTACGATGCGCAAAATCTGATCGGCTGGAATATTTGTTCCTGTTTGGGTAATGCCTGAAGGCCAGAGGATGGTCAACTGATCAATGACTTCACTATCAAGAAGCCCGAAGTGTGCTCTGAACATGTGCTGCGTGTTGTAACCTGAACCACTTTGCACTTCTCGCATTTGATTCACAAGAGTGCCGTCGCTTGTTTGGTGTGTAATCAGAACTCTCGCTCCGATTGCAGATCGATTCGAAACGACACCGCACAATTCAAACTCAATCCAGTGGTTCCCATTCTGATTCATGTTGTGGCACAACATGTTATGCCCGATTCCAGGCGCATCAGGACTACCGCCAACTGCGAGTAAATCTATCCAGCCGTCGTTGTCATAGTCCGCCCATGAGGCGGAGTTGCCGCAATTTGGAGCTGAAATTGGCAAACCGCTTGCGACCTCAGTGAATGTCAAGTCGCCATTGTTTCGGTAGAGCCGGTTTGGAGGAGCGAGGGATCCAAATGAGACGGTGTACAAATCAAGTAGAGAATCATTGTTAAAATCTGCCATTGATACACAACGAGTTCTTGCATTTTCGGAGATGCCAGAAGACTCAGAAATATCAGTGAATGTGCCATCTGTGTTATTCACATAGAGTTTGTTGTTACCGGGATGATCTGATCCAACTTGATTTCCAATAAGAATATCCATGTACCCGTCGTTGTTGATATCACCCCATGCGACACCACGACCATGTCCGATGTCTGCAACACCCGCAGAGACGGCAACATCACTCCATGTGCCATCGCCATTATTTTTATACAGTGCGTTCGTTCGATAGGGTGGGTCTGAATGATCTTCGGAACCTGCAACGACATACAAATCGACTAAGCCGTCATTATCGAAATCAGTCCAAGCTGCCCCGCGTCCCTCATCCCAAAGTCCATCTAATCCATTACCTTCATCTTTCTCGAATGTGCCATCACCTTGGTTGATGAGCAATCGATTTCGTCGTTGGTCACCGCCCGAGTTTGTGATGAACAAATCGACAAATCCATCAGCGTTGACATCTTGCCATGTGACACCTCTAGGAGAAAGCCAATACATGGCGAGTGGATTGCCATTAGTTATGTCTGAAAACTCCCCAATTGAGTCATGGTGCAAGAGATGATTTTGGTCTTGTCCATAGTTCGTACTTTGCCCGACGAACAAATCAGGCAAGCCATCATTATCAATATCTGCCCATGCGGAGTGGTGGGACAAATCAGAGCCCACAGCTGTGACCTCTGTTGTTACTTCTTCAAACTGGCCGTTGCCCATGTTCATGAGAAGTTGGTTTGGTGAGCCAAAGAAATTACCTCCTCCATTTACTCCAAAGTGAGTGAGATAGACGTCAAGTAATCCATCATTGTTCCAGTCGCACCATGCTGACCCTCGGTGGTTTTCATGTCCAACACTTGAAATGGGCGCACTCGTTGCATTTTCCCAAAAGGAAACGTCGTCGCTTCGTTCGCATGATGCGTTGCCGTTTGAAGTTGATGGTATTGGAGGTTTTGGTTTACCTACTCCAAGGAGTAGGCAAGAGGACAGCACAGCCGGAACGAGCAATAGTTCGCTGCGTTTACAACGTCGCATTGTCTAAATATAAACACACGAAACGACAAGTCAAGATTTACAACACATATTTTCAAGCAAATAAGGCATAAGCCGTCTTTAACACCATTTAAGTCCGGTAAGAGGTGCTCACTCGCTATGGGCAAACTCCCCATGCACCAACGACTTCAAGTAAGTCTGTGATGTCAACAACACCATCTCCTGTAACGTCAGCATCACCAGACAGTCCCCACTGGTCAATCACCATTAACAAGTCACTCACGTTTACAGTCGAGTCGCCATTGATATCAGATGGACATGCGGGTTCATTGCAGTAGTGGTATCCAATTCGGATAGCATCGACTGCTGCCTCTACGATTGAACCTTCATTCAAATCACCAACTGTAAATCGAAGCTTTGTTAACGCGCTCGGGGAATAGTTTGCGACTTCAGAGAGGTTCCAGTTTCTCGTTATCCAACCTCCATTCACTTCGGATCCATCAGGTCCTACGACATCAAGGGTTGTCCAAGTGACGCCACCATCATCTGATATATCAATGTAGAACAAATCGTTTTGGGGATCTGCGCCGTTGCAATTACTGCCATTGTTGTACCAGAAGTCATATGTAAGTACGGCGGATTCTGCAGACGCGTCCATGTTTGGAGACGTAAGGATTGTAGAGCCGTCATCAACATCTTCATCAGAAGAGTTTCCTGTCACGAAGCACATGCCTGATCCGTCCGAGTCACTTCCTGGATCGCATCGGAATCCTCCCTGTGTAGGTACAGTTCGAATCCAATTTCCAGTAACAGCATTTGCTTGTACTGTCCATCCAGTATCTGTTTGGAAATCTTCTTCATAACTTGCTTCGTATCCAGACCATGCATCGCCACTCCACTGAGCATCTGGAGCGCTGAATGGATTGTATGACGTGCTGCCATCATCCGTTTCAACTGTAAAGTAGTACGAAACAGAAGCGCCACATTCAAGTGAAGGGAATACGGCTCTGTAGTAATCTCCGCCATCATGTTCGAGAGGATACGTATCAGTCACCATGCCTACCGTGAGATGCATGGTTGCACTCATTGGGTCAGCTGTACTTTGGTTGCTTGAAATGACAATTGGAATCACAGTTCCACCACTTGGTTCGAGCCAATTCGGCCGCCCTTCAGGAAACTGCCATGTCACGGAAACGGTTTCAAGTGCCATGTTGACTGCGTCGACACAATCAATCATGCCATGACCATAATCATTATCTTCGCCGGTTGCACCAAGATCGGTTGCAGTGGAATACAAAATATCTTTGATTGATTCAACTTCTAAATCTGGATTTGCTTGCAACATCAAGGCAATTGCACCATTGATATGAGGCGATGCCATTGATGTACCGTTGTACGAGGAGTATCCTCCCGGAACGCTTGAGTACGTATTCACGCCTGGGGCTGCAATGTCTGGCTTTATTGCAGAGGAACCAGAAGGTGTGCAATTAGTTGGACCGCGTGAAGAAAAGTCGGCAATTTGATAACTGCCGCTGTATGGATCAATTGCAGCAACGGCGCATGTTCGGTATTCATCAGTGGCTCGATCGCCTGGTCTACGAAGTCCAGATGATCCTTCGTTGCCTGCTGAAAACAAAACGACACAACCAGCAGCTTCTAATGCATCAAGGTAAGACCAAAATGTTTCGTCGCAGTTTGGGTAACCATGGCCGCTCGTCAATCCCCATGAATTAGAGCAAACACGTGGCACATCCCACGATGTTAATGGATCACCGTCCGGGTCTATAAACCATTGAAAGGATTCAATTGCATCAGCAACGGTTTCACTGATACTGCTTCGGTCAATTGCTGCAGATGTAATCCAATGTGCATCTGGTGCAACGCCAATTTCTAACCCTGGGGATCCGCCGCACACAGTACCCATTGTGTGGGTCCCGTGGCTTCCAGAATCAAAAGGGAAGTTGTGGTTGTTCGTGTATGGATCTAAGAACGCCCATTCAGGATGTCCCGAATATTCTGGGCGTAATCCAGCCCATCTGCTTGCAAGGGCTTCGTGATTTCCATCAACTCCGGTGTCCATCGTTGAGACGAGTACGCCTTCGCCGGTGTATCCCATACTCCACACTTCATCTGCTCGGATAACGAGGAGACCTTGTTCAGGACCACCACGAGCTTCACTTCCATCTTCAACTGGATCTGTTCGAACAGGTTCAACGAGTTCAATTGGGTAGTTGAAGTAGACATGCAAGACATCGTTTCTTTCTGCGAGGTGTTTGATTACAGCAGGACTCGCGTCAATGCGAATGACATTTGAAATCCAGAATGGTGATACTTCTTGGATCGACTCCGTCAAACGTAAAGTCTCAATCTCAGCAAGTATGTGTTGTTGCGATTCAATTGCAGTTGCTTGCAATGTTTCGACGACAAGTTTGTGGCGATCAGTGAATCGCATTCTTGCTTGTGAAATTGAATCTGACAATTCATTGATGTCGACTTGTTCATCCAGATAGATCAGCGCAGAAACAGTGCCTGATTCTCCAGCTCTTTTCATTTGTTCAACAAGATTTACGTCTATGTTTTGTGTCGCGAAAGACGCAACAGAACAAGTGACCATCGATAGTGCGGTTAAAAGGAATCTCTTTTTCACAATTCTTTCTCCTGTATTTCCCCCCATTAAACAGGATTAAGTCGATTCATGCAATGAAAAATAGGTATTTGAAGTCGTAAATAGTGCG
>CAZVAE010000134.1:0-4984 GCA_964624985.1 uncultured Isosphaeraceae bacterium
TTGAGAGGCATCTCTGCACGCCATGACTAAATCTTCACATTGCCGCAAAAGTTCTGCCGCATTGCAATGGTGCCTAATGGAACACAAGAAACCCCTCGATGCTTTTTTTCTGGAAATAGGAAGTAAGCTACGAAGAAAATACTCAACTTGATTCTCAGAGATTGAAGCACCAAAATGATCTGCAGCAACATCTTCGAGGGCGTGCGCTTCATCGAAGATGACGTGGTCATATCTTGGTAAGAAGCCAGCACCTCTATTCCTTAACGCTAAGTCTGAAAAGAATAACGCATGATTGCAGACGAGAAGATTTCCCTGCTCCATCTCTCTTCTTGCTTGTTGGTAGAAACAAACAGAGTGGCGTGGACATTTTTTCCCTAAACATCTAGAGCCATCACTCTTGATAAGTTCCCAAACATCTCCTCTTGGCAACATTGAGAGCGACGCCTTCGAGCCATCATCTGTGCCCTGCGCCCATTGTTCTAGCCGCATGAGTTCTTCTTGTGCATTTGAATCGTGAAGAAGCGATGTTCTCTGCTGAACAGCACGTTCCAATCGTCGAAGAGAAACGTAGTTTCCACGACCCTTCACGAGTACTGGATGAAACCCTTCTCCAAATGCTTCTTCTAACACTGGTACATCTTGGTGAATGATTTGTTCTTGCAAGGTGATGGTGTTTGTCGCGACGACAACAGTCTCTCCATACTCAAGAATTCTACGAATTGCTGGTACCAAATATCCGAAGGATTTCCCGACACCAGTTCCCGCCTCAACAAGAAGTTGCCCCTTTGTACCAAGTGCTTCTGCAACAGCGGCCGACATATCCACTTGCTGCTGCCTTGGTTCCCAAACAGGAAGCACCTTACTCAGAAGCCCGTCTTCTGAAAACATCGAATCTACTAAACTCAACGCGGCTTTACTTTCTTGCCAAGCGGGGCACGTTTTGGTTCACCTGCGATACGGGGGTATGTTCGCGGAGTTACTTTCATTTTGCGAATGAGGACTAGAGTGCCTGTAGTTGTCCTTTTGACCGATTCGACATTGGCGTGCAGAAGTTTAAAGGCTTCCGTTGCTATCTCAATCTCCTCGGGCGCCCGCTCTCCTTTAATCGCGCATAGAACGCCACCAACTTTCGCAAATGGGATGGTCAATTCGAGTAACACATTCATTGGACCAACTGCCCTTGCAATGACGGCATCAGCGATATCTCTAAAGCCACCATCTGGTGTTGCTAGATTCTCTGCACGGTCGGCAATGACAGTGACATTATCCAACCCAAGACTCGAAACAACCTCATTTAAAAAGAGTGCTTTTTTCTTCGTCGATTCAACAAGAGTGAATGTCACATCTGGCATTGTGATTGCTAGGGGGATTCCCGGCAACCCGCCACCACTTCCAACATCGACAACATGCTCAGCGCCCTCTTCACTAAGCAACGGTATTAATGACAAACTATCAAGAATGTGTTTTGTCCACGCTTGAGAAGGATCCGTTACTGCAGTTAAGTTGAACATTCGATTTGTTTCAAGCAACAAATCGATATAGTCGCTTAGCTTCTCTACATCACCTTTATCAAACTCAATTTTTAATGCTTCGACTGCATCGTAAAAATCAACTGGGATGTTCTTAATCGCGGAATTCATCATTCCCGCTCTCCTGTAAAATGAAAACCTTCTCGGGTCATTCTTGGATCGCGGCGTAGCGCAATTCCAAACAGGATGCCAACCATTAGCCATGCAATCACAAGACTAGAACCGCCTGCGCTTACAAAGGGCAGAGTCAATCCTGTGATTGGCGCTACCCCCATCGTCATCGCACTGTTAATCATCATCTGTGAGATAATCATAGTCGTTAATCCAACCGCAACGAGTCTTGGAAATGGATCTTTACCTCCTACTGCTGCAATGAGCCCTCCTAGGCCAAGGATGAGATAGATTCCCCAAGTTCCTATTGCCCCCCAAAATCCCCAGCGCAATGCAATGACAGCAAAAATAATATCATTGTGTTCTTCAGGGAGATGGTTTGCATCGAGTAACTCAATAGCCATCGATTCACCAACGCCAGCTGCCTCCCCTGCGCCCGCTAACATTTTTGCCCGAGCACCTTGGTACCCAATTGATTGCTGAAATCGAGTGTCCCCTTGCGCTTGTGCAATAAGCGCTTGAATTCTGTCTTTTTGATGTGGACGAAGAAGAGGGTACATTGCACTAGCCGTGATGAGCGAGAGTAGTCCGATTGCGAGCAAATGCTTAAACTTTGCACCCGCTGCGATTAACATTGCAAGCAACGCCGGCAAAAATAACATTGCGGTTCCTAAATCTGGTTCTAACACAATCAGAAACATTGGAGGTATCGCTACAAAAAGTGCAATCAATAATCCCTTAAACGAACGGTAGTGACTTTTAAATCGCAAGTGGGATGCCATGGCAAGTACAAATGCAATTTTCGCGAGTTCAGATGGCTGCATATCGATGAACCCAAGATTAAGCCAACGTCGTGCACCGTTACGAGGATGAACAACCGCATCAGGCACTCCGGGGATGAGAAGAAACAGAAGCAATAGAATTGCTGCTCCATACAGCCACCAACTTGCTTGTCGAAATCGTTGTTGTGGAATACAAGCCACAATAATCGCGCAAATCATGCCCACGCCACCGAGGAGCAATTGACGAGATGCTGTGTCCGGACGTGTGGTAGAAATCGCTTCAACACCAATGAGCATTAACACAAACGCACCTACAAAAATAATCCAACCAACATGGATTGTGCGAAATGGACTCCGGTGAAGCCGCTTTGTGCCAGATCTGGTTTGAATACTCACTCTGTCAACTCCAGATACCCTTCAGAACGAAGTGCGTGCAATATTTGATTTGCAATTGGACCAGCAACGCGTCCTCCGCTGCCACCATGCTCAACAAGAACGGCAACTACAATTTGCGGTTGCTCTTCGCCTTTAGGCGCAGCCATGACCAAGAACCAAGAATGGTCTAAACCTGTTATTGGCTCTGAGTTTGCATGCAATTTATACGCTGGTGCTTCTGCAGTCCCCGTTTTACCCCACAACTCAATACCTGATGCATTAAATGTCGGCTCCTCATAATCTGCATTGAAGCGAAGACGAGAACCAGTCCCATATCTCTGAGAGACTGAATCTTTCAAGCCGGCAAGTGCTAAAGAAACACCTTCGGGGTCAAGCCCTATTGAAACCTCTTCTTCTGACATTCCATTGACTAAGGAAGGCGACTTCCAACCACCACCGCGGGCTAAAGTCGCATATGCGGACGCTGCATGTAAGGGAGACCAGGTCAATGCGCCCTGCCCTATTGCTATGCTCACCGTTTCAAATGCAATCGCACCTCGGTTCTTCAACTCTTCAATATCCACCAGACTTGGAATGTGCCCTTGAGTACCACGAGCACTCTTATTAGTCATTAATGCTGAGATAGGTTTTGACATTCCAAACTGTTGCAACCAAAACAGAAGTCTCTCAAATCCAAGACGTGTACCGAGTTCATAGAAAAATATGTTGCAGGAACGTGCGATTGCTTCAACTGGCTGTAACAAACCGTGCGTCCTGAATTTGTATTGATCCCTATAAATCCAACACCTTGCAGAATCTTTGACATGCTCAAAATAGTGCCCTGCGCAATCTATGGATTCGTTTTGCTGTAAGACGCCATCGCTGATTGCAGCAGCTAAAACGAGGGGTTTGATGATCGATCCTGGAGGGTAGAGCCCATTTGCAGCTCGATTTAACCATGGGTAACCGTAAGCATCTTCTTCATCGCGGAGTGCTGGAGTTGAAGCCATCGCAAGGATTTCACTCGTTTCTACATCAAGAACTACAACTGCACCCCGAAGCGGGGAACCTACTGCAAGCTTTGCATTGCGGTGCCAATCTTTAACTTCCATCAATCCTAATTCTCTTGAAAGAACAGCTTCGATGCGTGCTTGAAGTTTAATATCAAGGGTCATTCTGACATCTTGCCCACCCTCCACTGGGACTCTTGATAATTCTTCATTCTTTCGATTCAAAACAACCTTCCCTCTTTTTCCTCTCAGTTGTTTCTCAAGAGAATATTCCAGCCCCCGCTTCCCGACCTCATCGCCAATCCGATATCCAGCTAAGTCTATACCCTCTGATGTACGAAAGGGTTTACTAACAATATCTTCTGCCCATACATCTTCTCGCACTTCTCCAACAATCAAATCAGCAACATCATCTAACTCAACTGAGATCGCGTTGTATTTCCGCATTGGTTTAGGCAACGTTGATTGATCAACAATCACTTCTTGAGTTCGGTTAGGATAGGATCGCTGCCTTGCATGTTCAACATGTATGACTCCATTGTATTGTTCACTTAACAACTCAAAAGCAATGCCAACATCATCCGAGACCATCGGCAACACAACATGCGGCTGTGTTTGTTCGCGGATTGGCCTTGGGTCAAATTGCACTGCATCTCCATACTCTTTACGGTGCGCCTTTTCCTGAGCCGCCCACACAACCTGCGCCGTGTGCTCCACTTCTGCTCGTATCATTTCTAAGCGCAGTTCAATGTCTCCCCTCGGCTCTCCACTTGCGGTGGAGATAACTTGCCAGAATTGCTCAAGTTCTTCGAGGCGAGCTGGCAAGTATCCGTCTACGATTGCTTCTCTCTCTTCGGAAGAAATTGATTTCCACCGCTCATGACCTAATGCCGCTCGAGCATCTTGTTCTGCATACGCAATGGCGCGGTCACCTGTAATCACATCCCAGTCTATGGCGACAGCATACGAAGCGACATCTTCAGCAATGACGATGCCGTTTCGATCCAATATTCGACCTCTCCAAGTTGGCAAAAATAATGTCTTCTCCAATCTCGCTTGAGCTTGTTGGAGACTCTGCTCCCCCTGCATTAATGTAAGCCGTCCGAGTTGAACTGTGAGCAGAATGAGTACGAAAAAGCAAAGCGTGCTCAGTACAATCAGTCGTCGATGAAAGAGG
>CAZVAE010000135.1:0-4965 GCA_964624985.1 uncultured Isosphaeraceae bacterium
GCTACATCCCAGCTTCCCCTCTTCCACCCCGCCTTTCCGCGGGCGTTTCGATATGTTTTCTTTCGTTCTGGATCTGCTTCAATCGCAGCCCACGCTTCAACAGGATCTTTCCCTTTCGCCCGCTCTTCTTCATACATATCAAGAAGAACTCCTCGAATGTATGGATACTTTGGACGAACTGGGCTATATGGATACCAAGAAGCAGAAATCCCACGTTGACACCCACGAGGTTCGTAACTTGGTGTCTCAGAATTAATTTGAGGCCAATCAGTTTTCTGAAGTTCCCAACAAATCAATCCATTCTTTACGAACACTTCCCATGAGCAGGAACCAGAACAGTTCACACTGTGGCTTGTTCGGACACTGCGGTCGTATGACCAACGCTCACGATAAAAATCTTCCCAATCGCGGGGCTCATCCGCAATACGGAACCATCTAGATGCGGCACCATTTGTATTGTGATTACTCATGCGTTAGATTTCTCCTGCTTAGGTTTGGTTGTTGTAACTTGCGCACAGCCTTCTGGAATTGGAATGTCACATGCGATTTGGAAAGCTTCGATGAACGGGCGAAAATCGCGTGCTGTGCCATAGACCGCAATAATCGCTTCTCTTCTTTGGTCGAATACTAAATTGACGACAACATTTCTACCAACAGGGTGCTTGCGTTCGTTATCTTCATTCATTTCATCTTCGTGCATCGCTTGAATTGCGACGTACATCAGTTCACTTGGATGGGTCTGCCACCATATTTCAAACTGCCAATCAAGCAAGGAAACTGTTGCCTCGCCAGATTCGTAGTCTGTGTTTGTAGGGTCAATGTCCCATTGCATGACAGGTGGATAACCCTCCCATGCTTCGTTTGGAATATCCATCTCAGGAGATAAAATTTGATCCGGACCAAATTCGCCGTACCCAATGTCTTTTGCAACACCAGTCCCCATACATGTATCTGATTCAGACAAGACATTCAGTGCTATCCCATCACGGCCATGGTGGACCGGCATTTGAGCTCGTGCGGGTTTCTCCCAAACAACGGAGACAGTTTGAACGCCATCGATGGGTTGAAGTTCCCTCTTGATTGCACCGGCAAGTGCTTGATGTTCAAAATCTTCGTGCCCAGGATTTTGTAATGTGATTGAAACGTTCTCAGCTTCAATTGTTAGGTTTTCGACAATTCCAGTCGAAAGTAAATTCTCGCCAGACCGAGGGTCAGCAAGTGCGTTTAGTGCAGTTTTAACTGCTTTTTCTGTACAAGACATTGAGCGATTCCTCTTAAATGCAGCTCGGGTTTTGAAATTCACCTAGAGTATAGGCCAATTTAGATATATTTGTATCTTTATATCTTCTTTGTGCTACAAAAAATTATATAATGAACTAAATAGAGCGTTTATGGCTGCTGTATTTTAGTAGTTACTTGTCAGAAATCTAAATTTGAAAAACAGCTTGTGAAGGGTCTTGACAAAGCGTTGTAGCTATTGATCCATCAATGACATTTTGCAACGTCATATCGCCCAAGTTCTTCTGTAGTCCCTCAATCGCTTTGTCCAATTGGGAATGCAATGGGCACAAACAATTATTGTGATCAGCCCTACCAAGAGGGCAAACTTCGATTCGATTTAATGGATCAATGACATCAACTATCTCTAACAGATTGACCTCTTTTGGATTGCATGCAAGATAAAAGCCCCCTTTTCGACCTCTTTGCCCAGAGACATACCCTGCTCTTCCGAGTTGCTGCAAAACCTTCACTGAATACCCAGCTGGTACTTTTGTTGCCGTTGCAATTTGTTCTGAAGTCGCAAAACCATCCTTCCGTTCTGTTAAGAAAATCATGATTCGAAGTGCGTATTCTGCGGTTAATGAGAGCATTTGATATTCCTTGTTCTAAATGTAATACGAATACATAATAGGATACTTGGATACTATTATGTACTCAGACTTTGAAAATAACAAGGTCATTGGGAATTGGGGCGAAGGGGCTGATGTAAATGCAGCCGATTCGTTGCGAAATTATATTTTCTGAGCAATTCATCATTTTCAGGCCATCTGTCAAGAAGATGAATTAAATGAGGTGTAGCCAGTTCATAAGATCCTAATCTAAAATAACAATCTACAATCATCACATCTGCATATGGTGGTCTCCAAATTCCATCTTCAACCACGTTTAATAGATGATGCAGTGCTATGTTAGAGTACCTTACATCTTTTTCTAGAGAAAGACGATATGCCACTTGACCATTAAATTCATGCCACCGAATCCAAGCAGAATGCATAAGAAAAATTGTACAAATGGCAAAAACAGAACTCCAGATTGCAGATTTTAATGAGTACGAATGATTCAATTTCAACTGGCTACGATTAAATTTGACATTCTTTTTTGTGTAAAGATGAATAGTCTTAATAACTGCCCATGCATAAATAACCCCCAAAGTCAACGCTAATAAAAACGGAACTTCCCCGTATAACGATCTTGTAATCAGCAGGACGCCAAGACAAGTAATTCCTGCGAAAACCTCCTCCCGCCAACTCCAAGGCCAGCGCCTTGAAGGACGCAAAATATTTTCAAAGGAATGTTTTAGAGGAAGTTTTCCATAACCAAATTTAATCGCATCTCTTGGACATGACATCACGCAATCGAGATCTTTCATACACGTAGGTGTAACAACCCTTCCATGAGTTTGGATTTCATAATGGACCTGAATGTTTGAGGTACAAGCTGCCGTGCATTGACCACATCCATCACAATCGCCTGTTAACTGAATCCCAGCTGGGGATACTCGATCTATACCTGCGAATAACGCTCCATAAGGACAAACAAAACGGCAGAATCCTCTTGAGCCCAAAAACCAAACCGCAAAGAAGCCAACAACTATAAATGTAACTGATGTCATCCATATTCCTGGCAGATTCCGAGTGAACTGTTCTGTTGTGAAAGATCCTAATCCCTCTTTATCCGTAAGAATTTTAAAACCGCCCCACTCCACTCCGTTATACATCCGCAATAGAGTTGGCCATATAAACATATAAACAAAAGCAACAACTGCTACGAGTGGCAACACTCTTGACCGAATTGAAATTGGTTTTATATGACACTTTTGAAGTACCCAACTTGACAAATCTTGCAGTGCCATAATATGGCACCCCCATGAACAAAAAAATCTACCGAAGAAAAACACACTAATCAAAATTGATACTAATAGTATTGCCCCAACAGTAATAACACCCTGTTCAATAGTAAACATTGCCTCATTTAATTCCGCTGGCGAAACGGTCTTGCCATACATTTTCCATTGAACGAAATGCGCAATAAAAAGACCATTAACTGCAAGGAGCACCAGAGCTCTTCTCCGGCTCAACTTTTTCTTGCGGTCGAGGATGTGCTTAGATTGTTTCTTATTGGTCATAATTTTTCACTTGAGTGTTGCCAATACTATCTTATTCGGATATATTTGTCCTTTTAATAATTTAAATCTAAAAAACATATTTAAATCAGTATTTAAATCAGTTTATAAATCAAGGAATTGGCAATGACAAAGCAAACTTGGGCGGAACCGTGGCGAATAAAAATGGTTGAACCAATCAAAATGACTTCGCTGGAAGATCGACAACAAGCCATCGAGAAAGCTGGGTTCAACACCTTTCTACTAGAAGCAAAAGATGTTTATATAGATTTGCTTACTGATTCGGGGACATCCGCAATGAGTGATCGGCAATGGGCGTCCATGATGCTCGGAGACGAAGCCTATGCTGGATCGCGTAATTATTACAATCTTGAATCTGCCGTCAGGAAACATTATGGTTTCAAACACTTAATTCCCACACATCAAGGAAGAGGTGCTGAACATATATTGTCACAACTTCTCATTTCAGATGGCGACTACATCCCTGGAAACATGTATTTCACAACAACTAAATTCCACCAAGTACACGCAGGTGGAACATTTGTTGATGTCATCATTGACGAAGCACATGATCCTGAAAATGAATTTCCATTTAAAGGAAATGTTGATTTATTTAAACTACAAGAACTTATAACGGAGGTTGGGGCAAACCGAATCCCCTACCTCTCACTTGAAACGAATGTCAATATGGCGGGTGGTCAACCATGCAGCATGCAAAACATAAAAGAGACATGCGAATTATGCAAGGCAAATAATATTCATGTTTTCTTAGATGCAACCCGAGCAGTTGAGAATGCATGGTTTATTAAACAAAGAGAAGACGGTTATTCAAGTTGGAACATTAAAGATATTCTATTGAAAATCTGCTCATTTACAGATGGTTGCACTATGTCTGGGAAGAAAGACAGTCTTGTCAATATTGGAGGTTTTCTTGCAGTAAACGATAACGCGATTGCAACGCGAGCGAGAAATATGCTTGTTGCTTACGAGGGTTTACATACCTATGGTGGAATGGCTGGACGGGACATGGAAGCGATGGCAACAGGCATCGCGGAATCAGTCCAAGAAGAACATATTGGTTCTAGAGTGGGGCAAGTGGAGTACTTAGGCGATAAATTAATTTCTGCAGGAATACCGATTGTAAAACCAATTGGTTCACATGGCATTTTTATAAATGCAGCATCGTTCCTAAAACATCTTCCTCGAAAAAACTTTCCTGCACAATCGCTTGCAGCTGCTATCTACTGTGATTCAGGAGTCCGTTCAATGGAAAGAGGAACGGTATCAGCTGGTCGAGATGCGAATGGTGAAAATATCTATCCAAAACTTGAGTTGGTTCGATTAGCGATTCCAAGACGTGTGTATACACAATCGCACATGGATATTGTTGCTGAATCCATAATTTCTGTATGGAAAAATAGACAAGACATACGGGGACTTGTATTTGAATATGAACCTAGTGACTTGCGGTTCTTCCAATGTCGATTTGCTCTTTGTACTTGAAGAATGGGGACCGTGCGAGTAATCAACTAAACAACGCAGCAATCTTATCGTCACTGTCT
>CAZVAE010000136.1:0-3255 GCA_964624985.1 uncultured Isosphaeraceae bacterium
CCCCAACAGCATCGACGACAGCAACATTGGCCATTGGGGATGCGCTTGGCCTAGCGCTCTCAAGAAGAAGAAATTTTACCGCTGATGACTTCCATAAGCATCACCCAGGCGGCATGCTTGGCATTGGCTTACGTGCAGTAACAGAAATTGTGCGATATAAAATTGGCGAGAATCTAATCGCCGTTCATGAAGATGCAACAGTCGGAGAAGCACTTCAAGCGGCAAAGCCAGCAGCAGGAAGCCGTCGTGCAGGTGCTATTCTACTTGTGAATGATGATGGGACACTTACTGGAATATTTACTGATGGCGATTTGAGACGCCTTGTAATCGACAATACGAACCCAATGCTTGAACGAATTGGAAACATTGCCACAGAGAATCCCCGCCGCTTACACACGACAGCCCTCGTGCGCGATGCTCAACAGCTAGTAACAGAGTATCGAGTTGATGAGATTCCTCTGGTTAACGAGGAAAATCAACCAATTGGGCTAATCGATGTACAGGACTTGATCGCTATGAAAGTAGTTGCTGAATAACTATGTCTGTCATCGTTGCAATCCGTAAAGAAAACCGAGTTGTTATGGCTGCAGATACGCTCACAAGTTTTGGCGATTCTGAACATATGCCACAGGAAAATGCAAGAACCTCAAAAGTCGGTCGAATTGGCGATTCACTAGTTGGGGGCGCTGGCTGGGCAGTGTATGACGATATTCTCAATGATTTTCTTGCAACGAGGCCGACGCCAGACGTATCAAGTTCACGTAAAATTTTCACCTTCTTCCTCACGTTTTGGAGGGCTTTGCATGACCAATATACATTTGTCAACGATCAAGCTGCCTCGACAAGCACTCCATTTGGTGATTTAGATTCGACCTTTCTTATCGCCAATGCGGGTGGCATATTCACTGTCGCTTCTGATCTTGGCGTCACGCCCCTTAATCAATACTACGCTATTGGCTCTGGAGGAGAATATGCAATCGGCGTGCTATATACTCTTTATAATCGTACTGAGAACATTGCTGAACTCGCGACTGATGCAGTCAATGCCGCAATTGCAATGAACTTACAGTGCGGCGGTAGCGTGGATGTTCTTCAACTTACAATATGAAATCACCAAATAACATATCAGTACTTGCACTTGATGTTGATGGCGTTCTTACTGATGGACGAATCGCGTTTGACCCTGTGACCAAAAAGGAAATTAAATTTTTCCATGTCCATGACGGTCTCGGGATTTCATTATGGCAACAAGCAGGACATCATACGATTTTAATCTCAGGCCGTGATTCAGATTGCGTCGATGTTAGAGCAACTGAGTTACATATACCTTTTGTCTTTCAAGCAAGCAAAGATAAAGTTAAAGATCTTGAGGAGGCACTCTCTTCAATTGGCTGTTCTATGGAGCAAACCTGTTTTATTGGCGATGATCTTGCGGATATGAGTATCATGAGTCACGTTAGTTACTCAATCGCGGTACAAAATGCCGTGGACGAAGTAAAGCACACATCAGATTGGCAAACCACACGTACTGGCGGAAATGGTGCTGTTAGAGAAGCAATTGAACATCTTATGAAGGCAAATGGCACTTGGGAAGAACAAGTGCGCACTATTCAATCTGAACACGCAACTCAATGAATGGATTCATTGCATGAGCAATCAAGAAGGCAATTTTAATCAACCAAACAAACATGCTACAAGAAGAATGGCGCTCATTGTCGCTGCTATCAGTTCCTTATTTTGTGTACTCCTTGTCGCGTTGCTCTTTGCGATAAGTGATGAGTCGACTAAAGAATCAGTACATGTAAAAAGCGACGATGTCATTGACCTACTGGCGTCCCCCTCCCAACACGATAAGACTAGTGCGGACATCAATTCCACTTCAATTGGCATTGAGTTGCCTAAAGGCGGCTGGGTTCAGCAAACAGATAAACAAGGGAAATTAGTCCAGCAATATCGATGCGATCATCTAGACCCTGACCCACCTGGCTTATCAGCTGGATGGATTGAAATGAGAAAGCCAGAAGTTGAACTTTTTTTAGGTGATAACAAACTCATACGCATTACTGGCAACTCAGGAATCGCAAATGCTCCCAACCGGATCCTTGAGTCTGGTGAGATTGACGGCAACGTGATTGTCAAAATGTTTGAACTTGATGCGATGTCAAACAACATCAATCCTATACCCTTGATGCAACTTCATACAGAAGTAGCGAAGTTTGATAATTTTATAGGTGAGATTACTTGCCCAAGCCAAGTTGCAGTACAGTCGCCATCGCAATCATTACTTGGGACAAATCTATCCGTCCGATTTAACGACGTTGAAGAACGGATTGAGTTTCTTCGGCTCGAGGAATTGGAATATATAGAAATTTATCCTACAACGTCTCAAACAGTACCTGCGACATTATCTAGCACTAACACATCGCCGTACGACTCTGCATACTCTGGACAAAACCGAGTTCGTGCTGCAGCGGCAGGAAATGATTACGAATATTACATTGTTACTATTTCAGAAAACGTACAGGTACTTCAAGGTACTCAACTCGATGGAAGATTAGCAAGAGGCGAAAATCTTACTCTCGCTTTTTCTAACAAAAGTAAATCTATGGCTAAAGCTCAGCATTCCGTTGACAAAGGGACCAACACGATGTTAAACACTCCAACAGCACATGCAATGTCAACAATTTTAGCTACGTCTGTTCTAGCAAACACGCAGCCTACACTCAATGAACTTCCAGTAAGAATAACTTGTGATGGCGGGATGACGATGGTTCCACTACATGATCCAGCACGTATACCTAGTTTGCCTACTGATACACGGTTAGAACTCTTTGCATTTGAAGATACTCCTGCACAACTCATCGACATTTCGCAAAATATGACGGCCCAAGGCGAACTGATTCGCTATGAGGTTAATGCTGATCGGAGCGACTTATTCGGAGAACCAGCAACCCTACTTTTTAATGACACCCTAACCTCATCCAATCATTTATGGGTTTCAAGGCAGGATGCTGCGGGAGGTGCATCAGGTGCTGGAACGATGCAAACTGTCGCGGATCAACAATTACCAACAACGCTCAGATGGTCAGAAGGAGTTGATTTCACGTTTGATTCTACAGATGAACACGGTCAAGGATCACTAGAGCAAGTGGTTTGCCATGGGAACGTCGAACTTCTAGATCAGGGCAATACGCTGACTTGCAGCACATTAACCGTTGATTTTGAACAAGATAGTAATGGAAACTCCTCCCCTTC
>CAZVAE010000136.1:3290-4955 GCA_964624985.1 uncultured Isosphaeraceae bacterium
GGGCAAATGAAGCGGAAGTCACGTTTAAAAATGGCTCAATCGATAATGAGCATGCCGACAGCGAAGAATCTATGTTTGGCGGATCGCATGCTGACAGTATGTTCGCTAGCGGCAATGTTCAAGTACTACTTAGTGATGGCGGTCGAGCATTTTGCGAAAATCTTGAGGGTCATATTACTCAAGATCGCGCAATTCTAAATGGAAACGTAGTTATTGCCTATGAGCGCATGCTCATGAATAGAGGTGATGAAGCAACACTTAGTTTAAACAGAGCAACAGGTAAAGGGAATTGGTCTGGCGCAGGTCAAGCACTCTTTCTTAATGAACTCTTAGATGTTTCACCAGATAGAAGAATTGAAAGACCTACAATTAAGCAGCCGACTGTAGAATCAGAAGGTACATCACTCTCTATGCGTGCGAATTGGCAAGAGAGCATGAATCTAGATCAAAACTTTAACGATGGCGCAGGCGCTATTGACTTGAAGGGTAATGTTCAAGTTAAATCACAGCGCTCCGAAGAAGAGCGTAGCCAGATGAGCGGTGAAGACCTGCGCCTTGAGTTTACGCAAGATAGTGCAGACAATAAAAGAGTATTACATAAAACAATAGCTAAAAACAATGCTCAGATAGAGCATCGTACTTGGGACGTTTTATCTCCAAACCTGCCTCCAGTTGTCTATTACATTGGCGGAAATCATGTCGAGTTTGATTCAGTGACAAGTGACGCCCTTGTTGTTGGCAACGGAGAACTTGTGTTAAGAGACCCGAGGCAGCCAGCGAATGAAATACATCAATCTGCGTTAGCAGGTAGAGGGACGACTCGATTTACATGGGAAAACAAACTGCAAACAACCCACCTTCAAGGGAATGTCTACCGAGTTGAAATGACTGGAAATGTTGAGATGGTCCATAAAGGGCTTGATGGCGCAATAGGGATGTTGACATCTGACAGAATTGAAGCGCTCGCAGTTGATCCTAAAGTAATCAATCCGAACTCAAGTAAGGGCGCAGAACTTACTTTACGGGGCATGGACTTACAAGAACTCAATGCTAATGGCAATGTCTACGTTGCTACTGAGACGAGACGAGTTGATTGCGATGCCTTTGAATATAACCTTCGCACGGGCTTTGCGAGTCTTAGTGCCGAAAAGAATAGAAGCGTAGCCGTCGTTACAGAGGGAACACCGTACCCTGTTCGGGCTTCTAGCGTTGTTTGGAACATGGATCCTGCAGTAGATACGATCTCAATTCGTGGTCTACAAGGCACAGGGAACAACTAAATCGTTAGAATGCAACCTCGCCCCTATGTCAAAAACGAATACAAACAATACGATTGCTCGCATCAAAGTTGGACTGCCTGACATGCAACTTCGCTCCACTGATTTTCGTGGCGATATTGCCGTTATCGCTGATTGTGCCGATGTACATCGTCTACTTCGCTTTTTACGCGATGACCCAGATTGCAATTTCGATTTGCTCTGTGATGTGACAGCAGTTGATTACCTACATTATCCATCTTCGTCCATTGGACGCTTCGCTGTCGTTTGGATTCTTGCCAATACGGATAACTCCGAGAGAATACAAGTAAAAACTTTCCTGAAGGCAACCCTTGACACTTCTGGGTTTGTAGATGATCCTGGTTTACATGTTCATACATCTACAGAC
>CAZVAE010000137.1:0-4922 GCA_964624985.1 uncultured Isosphaeraceae bacterium
GTATCTCGCAGGAGACAGTGCAAGGCGAGACGAGAACAGCAATTTTTGGATTATGGGAAGAATTGATGATGTCATAAATGTTTCAGGTCATCGCCTTGGAACAATGGAAGTGGAGTCATCCTTAGTGAGTCACCCCTCGGTTGTTGAGGCAGCTGTTGTTGGTGTACCACATGAGATTAAAGGAACAGGCATTGCAGCATTCTGCATCCTCGCTGGAGGGCACGAACCTAGTGAAGCATTGAAACAACAACTGCGGGAGCATGTCGGTAATGAAATCGGCGCTATTGCGAAGCCTGACATTCTGAAGTTTACTGATGGGCTTCCTAAAACCCGTTCAGGTAAAATCATGCGGCGTCTATTGCGGGATGTTGCCTCAGGCACCGACTCCGATCAAGACACCACGACCCTTGAGGATTTAACTGTATTAGCAAAATTACGCTCAGAGGATTAACAATTCTCATGTGCGATGAAGTATATGTGTTGGTAGAATGCAGGCATGGATAAATATACAACTGTAGAAGAGGCAAGAGTAGGGATTCTGATGGGAAGTGCTTCAGATTGGCCAACAATGAAGCGAGCAAGCGATACGCTTAGCTCGTTCGATGTAGCGCATGAATGTAATGCCCTTTCCGCACATCGTAACGCTGAGATTCTGTGTGCATATCTTGAGGATGCTGAAAAGCGCGGAGTTGAGCTCTTCATCTGTGCAGCGGGTGGCGCAGCCCATCTTGCAGGTGTTGTTGCTGCACATACGTATAAACCAGTTTTAGGGTGCCCAATGCAAGCATGGTCTCTCGATGGCATGGATTCCCTCCTTTCCACAGTGCAAATGCCAAAAGGAATTCCAGTTGCTACATTTGCAATTGGAGGCGCAGGGGCAACAAATGCGGCGTTATTTGCAGTCCAGATGCTCTCCATGAGCGATTCTGAGCTATCAGAACGGTTTTCTTCATATCGAGAAAACCAATCAAACTCAGTTACACCGCTTGAATAACCACTTTTTTAGTTGATTTTTCAACGTCCGAGAACCACAATATACGACTTGAGAAGTCGTTCTGTATTGTGTCGCTGATTGCTAAGCCGATGCTGCAAATGCAACGTGGATTATGAGAACAATCAACCCGCTTAGGGACGTATGAAAGAGAAGTTAACTGGAGTCAACACATGTTTATGAATCAAAAAATAATGACCGCTACTCTTGTCGCAACGATTTGCGGAGTAGCACTTGGCAAACCAAAAAAATTCGATGAAGTGAATGAGGGATATACCAAGGTCATCTCAACGATAGACGGTTCTTCGCCCCTGTTTGGGCTTTGGAAGAATGCGAAAGATCAACAATTACTAGCAGAACTCCCACGTGGTTGGGACCGGAAGAAGTTCTTTGTAGCAGTCACCCCATCCGCTGGAGTTATATTTGCTGGCCTACAAGGGCAAGAATCATATATTTACTTGAAAAAATTCGGAGATCGGATTGCATTTATTGCTCCAGAGATTTCAGTTCGTTCAACCGGAGACCAATCCTCAAAAGATTCAGTAGATGCTATCTTTACAGATACAGTTTTACTGGATGTACCAATTGTAGCGACAGGTCCAAATGGCCAACCAGTGATTGATCTTGACAATTTACTAGTCGGAAACGGTACTAGAATTGCTGGCTCCGTAGCGAGCGGCGCGAACAGTAAACTCGCCACGATTAAAAAGGCAAAGTCATTTCCGGGAAACTTAGAAGTCGCGTTCGAAATGCCAACATCAGGCGGCAAGTTAAAAACAATTCACTATTCCATAAGTGAAGTTCCAGAACGCGGAAGTTACAAACCAAGAAGAGCAGATGAGCGAGTTGGTTATTTTGCCACTTCATTCCGAGATTTAGGTCAATACCACGCAGAAGATGTATGGGTGCACTATGTGAACCGTTGGGATTTACAGAAGCGAGATCCAAAACTATCACTAAGTCCTCCAAAAGAACCAATTGTGTTTTACATCGAGCACACCGTGCCTGTTCGTTACCGCAGGTGGGTGCGTGACGGTGTTTTATATTGGAATGACGCGTTTAAAGAGATTGGCATTGATAATGCAATCGAAGTTTACTACCAAGATGCAGCAACAGGCGCTCACATGGATAAAGATCCAGAAGATGTTCGATATAACTTCTTACGCTGGTTACACAATGATGTTGCAACAGCAATTGGTCCATCACGCGCGCACCCGATGACAGGAGAGATTCTCGATGCGGATATTGTGCTTACGGATGGTTGGATTCGAGCATATTGGCGTTGGTACAACCAACAACCAAAATCTGCAGAAGCGATGTCAGCAATGAATCCATCAGATATACAATGGCTTGAAGAGTACCCACAATGGGATCCTCGTGTCCGGTTGGCTGATCCGATTGAACGTGCTAAGATTTTGCAAGCAAGAGCGGATGGCGAATCAGCCGAAGCGACCGTTGATCCAATTCTTGCAAACGATGAAGACCTCGCTGCAATTGCTGGTTGGCTTGGCGACGAAGACAGGCACTGTCTCGCTGCATATCAACTTGCAAGCCAGATGGCATTTGCACGTTTAGGGCTTGAAACATTAAACCTCCTTGAGTTAGGAGATGCACCTGTTGAGAATGATCGTGCAACAGGCGACACGCTCGATGGCATTCCAGAGTGGTTTATTGGTCCTCTAATGTCTAGTCTTGTCTGTCACGAAGTCGGTCATACGCTCGGATTGCGACATAACTTTAAAGCGTCAAGTTTATACTCTTTAGAAGAGATAAACTCGGAAGAAATTCGTGGCAAAAAGCCTTTTACTTCTTCTGTAATGGACTATAACCCCGTGAACTTCAACATGGAAACAGGGGATGTTCAAGGTGACTTTGCGATGATTGGCATTGGCCCATATGACATGTGGGCTATTGAATATGGATATACCACAGATGACTGTAATGAAGTCCTAAAGAAATCACATCTTCCAGAGCACGCATACTTAACGGATGAAGACACAAGAGGTCCAGACCCGTTGGCGAAACGATACGACTTTAGTAAGGACCCTCTGACGTATGCTGAAAATCAAATTCGAATAGTCAATAAACTTCGGGAAGACCTTCTTGATCAGTTTGTTGAAGATGGCGATAGTTGGTCAAAGGCTCGTCGTGGATATGAAACAACATTGCGAATGCAAACTAGTGTTGCGAGCATGATGTCAGATTGGATAGGCGGTGCGCATACGAATAGAAACAAGAAAGGCGATTTTGGTGATGAAGATGTCGCTCCAGTTCAAGTCGTTCCAGCTACGCAGCAAAGGGCAGCACTTGAGTTCATCGTTGATACCATTTTTGTAGAAGATGCGTATGGTCTTTCCCCGAACTTAATGACACACTTCAATGTTGATAAGTGGTACGGCGGAGGTGGTGATAGCGGTGAGGCAACTTGGCCGATTCATGATCGAATTTTAGGTACTCAAGCATCAATGCTCTCCGCAATTCTTGCACCTAGCAGATTGGGAATGGTCTATGACAATGAGTTTATGGTTCCTGAAGGTGAAGATGCAATGACTGTTGCTGAAATCTTCCAAACACTGATGGACTCAATCTACGCAAACCTTGATGAGACTGATGGTGATTGGACGAATCGTTCACCAATGATTTCATCAATCGACCGAAATCTTCAAGCAGAAATGGCAGATCGACTCATCGATTTGACAACTGGTCGCGTGCGTATGTTTAGACCTATTCGCACCCTAGCGCTTTACCATACGCGAGAGTTGTATGATCGAGTAGGAGTAGTACTTTCAGATTCTTCAAATCTTGATACATACACTCGTTCACATCTTGAAGATATGCACGAACGTCTAGGTAACGCCCTTGATATTGTGTACACGATGTAAACGTTATGTTTGAGGTAATATTTCTTGACGCCAAGTTCGTGTAGACGATTGGTCGCTGTAGTTTGCTTTTGGCATCGCTAAATGAAGTGTCTTTGGCTCGATTAACTCTATCGAACCATCGACTTCGTGAGGACCTACTCGCATTGCATTTCCTGCCCAATCTACACTCATCTTTCCGCACGGAATTCCTTCGCCACTTCTAAGCCGAGCACCATGACTATGCGGGTAGTAACTCACTGTAACCATTTGTACTTCTACAACCTCCCCACGAAGTTGGTTTGGAACTGAAATTGGTTGGTGAATGATGCCAACATCGCCCCCACCAGCGATAAAGGCAATATGTACATCCGTTGCACCCGGCACAACTACAAATGAATCTTGAGTTGGGTGCAAATGAACGATTACTGAGGCAGAGTTTTCAAATCTGTTTTGATAATAGATTTGAAGTTCTGCTCCCGAATCGTACGTACGAATGACTGGGAAGATGCAAACTCCATCCGCTTCGAAGTAGTGTTCCCCAATCAAACCTGCAAGAGTGTTTGGTAACGCATCTTCTATAGCAAGAGCGTAGATGAGCCATGCAGAAACGAAAACTAACATTGCTGTAGACACCGCCTTCATGAACGTAATACCGTCTGCGTCAGAATAAAACCAAGACCAACCTGTCCATACAAAAACAGCAGCCAGAAGTAGGACGAGCACAAAATTGCGTTTATCATGCATCCCGTGGTACCTCATTGTTGAAGTCCGACCACATGAGTTGTTCACTTCAAGGGCGAACTTTCTCTACGGCTGTATTCTATGTAGATATTAAGTATCTTTCCTCAAGGAATTGCACAAAAATGAATTTCAATTCACCACCCGAATCTCCTATCGAAGTTGTCAAAGATTGGTTCTTACACGCAGAATCCGTTTGCAAGACCCCGAACCCACTTGCAATGGCATTATCGACGGTGCATGAAGATCGAAAACCATCCTCAAGAATGGTACTTCTAAAAGGTTTCAGTGAACACGGCGCTGTCTTTTATTCGAACTATGAGAGTGCAAAA
>CAZVAE010000138.1:0-4912 GCA_964624985.1 uncultured Isosphaeraceae bacterium
TTTGTTATATCGTTGCTGCGATTCTTTTCATCCTAAGTTTAGGCGGACTCTCTAATCAAGAAACTGCTCGAAGAGGAAATTGGTTTGGCATCATCGGGATGCTGATCGCTCTAGTTGCAGTTACTGCGAGTAGTGCTGTAACTGCATACGGTGTTCTTGCAATTGCAATCATCCCTGCGATTCTTATTGGGGGCACACTTGCTATGCGAGTGAAGATGACAGAAATGCCAGAACTAGTTGCAATCCTGCACAGTTTTGTTGGTGCAGCTGCTGTTCTTGTTGGACTTGGATTACAAGTTGACACTCATGCGAAGCCATTGGAAGGCATTGAATTCACAATTCACGCCATTGAAATTTTTGTAGGCGTTTGTATCGGCTCTATTACGTTCACTGGGTCAGTTATCGCATTTGGAAAATTACGGGGCTCAATTTCAGGCAAACCACTTCTTTTACCTGCGAGACATCTTTTAAATCTCATTATCCTTGGTGCTACCGTTTGGCTTGGTGTTTTGTTCGTTGGTCATGATGCAAATGCACTCACGTATTTACTAATTGCAATGATTATTACTGGCGTGCTTGGCATTCACCTTGTTATGGCTATTGGTGGAGCAGATATGCCCGTTGTAGTCTCGATGCTCAACAGTTATTCTGGCTGGGCAGCTGCTGCTGCTGGATTCATGCTCGGTAATGACTTGCTCATCATCGTTGGCGCACTTGTGGGTTCTAGCGGTGCAATATTGAGTTTGTTTATGTGCAGAGGCATGAACCGTTCCTTGGTCAGCGTCATCCTTGGCGGCTTCGGAACTGGAGATAGTGGAGGTGGTGGAACTGCTGTAGAAACTCCTCAAGGCGATGTGACATCAGTTGAAGCGGTACACACTGCACAACTTTTGAAAAATGCAAAGCGAGTTATCATTGTTCCAGGTTATGGTATGGCGGTCGCCCAAGCGCAACATACCATTGCAAAAATCACAAAGAAGTTAACAGAAAATAGCACCGAAGTTCTCTTTGCAATTCACCCAGTTGCAGGACGATTGCCAGGGCATATGAATGTCCTTCTTGCTGAAGCAAACATCCCATACGACATTGTGCTTGAACTTGACGAAATCAATGACAAGTTTGAGGATACTGACGTTGTCCTTGTGATCGGTGCGAATGACATTGTCAATCCAAGCGCATTGAACGATCCAAACAGCCCAATTGCTGGTATGCCTGTACTTGAAGTTTGGGACGCAAACGATGTCATTGTCATGAAACGTTCGATGGGCACAGGATACGCTGGAGTCGACAATCCCCTCTTCTTCCATGACAACACCTCCATGCTCTTCGGAGACGCGGGTGAAAATGTCGATGCGATTCTTGCAGATCTATAAATCTACTGTATCCTTGTGATATGAAATTGCTGATTACCCTTGTATTGGCTTGCTGTTCGGTTTGCCATGCCGAGGAGCCCTTGCGGCTTAAGTTCGGCGTCTATCCCTCGGATAGAGCGACTGTGATGTATCGAAAATTCTCGCCTATTTTAGATGCCATCAGAGTACCGCTTGAATATCAACTCAAACGTGAAGTTGATATTCATATGACCATTTTCGAAGATTATGAATCTGGCATCTCAGCACTTGCAAATGGAGAGGTCGATTTTGTTCGCTTTGGGCCGTCATCGTACATTCTTGCTGAAACTATGAATCCGGACATTCAACTTCTTGCGATGGAGTTACGAAAAGGTCTGAAACGATTCAATGGCCTTATCGTTGCCAATAAAGAATCAAACATCAAATCTATAGAAGATTTAAAAGGGAAATCATTTGCGTTCGGTGACAACAATTCAACAATAGGACGGTATCTTTCACAATCATTACTCGTAGAACATGGTATCACTGCAGAATCCCTAAATAAGTTCGACTATCTTGGTCGGCACGATTTAGTTGCGAAGGCAATTGTCACAAAAACGCATGATGCTGGCGCATTAAAATCATCTACGTATAAAGCGCTTTGTGATCCTGAAGAGATTATCGTTGTTCGAGCATTTTCAAATGTGACGAAACCATGGGTTGCGAGTAGCAAACTCTCAAATGAAGTTTGCAATGCCATTACATCTTCACTCCTCTATCTCGATGATACAGATGTCATTGGTGAACTCGGATGTTCAGGTTTTGCAGAAGCTACGCCTGAAGAGTATGACCTTGTTCGAGAGGGTATGAAACAAGCTGAAGAATTTTCCCCAAAACTTGCTGATGAATCTGAAGAAGGACACGAGGAGAATTAGGGCTTCTCTGCAATTGTGATTGTGCAAACACCGAATGTTTGTGCGTGTTGTCTGACAAACGAAAATCCTACACTCTTCAATTCCTCAAGAAGCTCCTCTGGATTTGCGAAAGTCTCAATACTCTTAGGTAGGTATTGGTAGGCCCCGCTCGTATCACCTGCAATCAACGAAGCGGTTATTGGCATAACCCGTTTTGTATAAAAAGAGTTTACAGCACGAATCAACGAGTTTGGCGGAGTCGAAAACTCTAGGATGGTGAGTCGCCCACCTGGTCGCAAAATTCGATAGAACTCAGCGAGTGCTTTTGTTGGCTCCTGCACATTGCGGATTCCAAACGCGATGGAAACAATATCAGCCGATGCATCAGGTAGAGCCAAATGCATTGCATCGCCCTGATGGTACTCTATCGAGTACCCTTGGATGCGAGTTTTCGTCACTGCGATATCGAGCATCGCTTGAGTAAAATCAACTCCTAACACGCTACGGGCACCAGCTTTAGCGAATGCAATAGATAAATCTCCCGTGCCGCAAGCAACGTCCACAACGTCATCCTCCGAAGTCACCTTCGAGAGTGCTACGGCTCGTTGCCTCCATAACTGGTCTTGCCACATTGAATGCAGACGATTGTTTAAATCATATTTCTTTGCAATTGACGTAAACATCGCCTCGACACGAGTTGCCTTATCGAGGCGTTGGTGTGGGTTTGATTCTAAATCCTCGCCACTCCAAGCAGGTTTATCCCTAGACATCTCATCAGGCATGGTCATATCAGTCATGATACCCCTAGTCATAGGACTCCGTATGCCGATACAATAGAGATACTGGAGAGCCTTATGATTATTGACTGCCACACACGGTTATGGTCTGATGCAAGACAACTCGGCGCTGAAACCGCCGCTACCCTCGCTGGAGGTCCCCCAAAAACTTGGGCTGAAGCGTGCGGAGATGCTGCTTCACATGGGCGAGCGATGTCATGTGTAGATGGCTCACTTGTCATAGGTCACCGATCTGAACTTGCTGGGGCACATGTCCCAAATGAACTCATCGCTGATTTTGTAAGCCGAGATCCACAACGTAGATACACGATTGCTGGGATTGATCCGCTTGCACCATCTGCGCATCAAGATTTTTCAGTCGCTCTTGGTCTAGGTTGTGTCGGAGTTGCGGTATCGCCCGCCCTCGCTGGGTTTAATCCAACCCATTCCTCCGCTATGCAGTTGTACGAACAATGTTGCGAGCATCAACTACCGCTAGTCGTCACAATGCCGCAACCGATCCCAGCATGCGCAATACTTGATTTCGCCAGACCAATTCACTGGGACGAAGTCGCAAGAACATACCCTGAACTACGTATACTTTTCACTCAAATGGGATACCCATGGATTGATGAACTCCTCGTCCTCGCAGGAAAACACAAACATGTCTTTGCTGAAGTATCAGGAGTCGCTACTCGACCGTGGCAAGTCTACAACGCCCTCTCCACGGCGTGGAGTCTTGATGTCATTGATCGTCTGCTCTTTGGTTCTGGCTTTCCACTTTCAACTCCTCAACTTGCTATTGAATCGCTCTACAGCGTGAACGTCTCGATTAAAGGAACACTTCTCCCTCCAATTCCTCGAGCAAGAATTAAAGAAATTGTGGAACGTGATGCGTTGCAATGCTTAGGCATTAAGAACCAACATCCTTCAACACCTTCAGAGAACAATTCGAACAGTGCTTCTAGGGAATCCATTGCAAAACGTGATGCGTAGTCTGCTTGCACTTCTCTTTTTCATTCTCTCTGGCTGCTCAACTGCAGGTGGCTTATTATCAAATCGCCCTCTCGAAGTACATTCAATGGGGCTTGAACGTGTCATTTTAAAACCAGATTGTTCGACGATTGTCTGCACTAATGGTTTCGCAAATGAGGGTGACATCTGGATGACGGATATTCCTTTGGAACTTCTTGAAAGTGGAGAGTTCCAAGATGGCTTGATTCTTCACTTCCAAGTATTGTGGACACCGCTTGCAGGCAAGACTCCACTGGCCTCAACCTCAACGAATCTTTCGATCAAACTAATCATCGTGTCGGATGGTGAAGTTGGTATATACGGTGGAGGTGGATATTGTTGGCTGAGTGGAAACCCAGAAGATGGCATGACGCTTTATATCGAAGATGCGACAATTGCGATTCAAACGCAAGGAGATCGATTCGCTGACTTGCTAACGCCTGCAACGATGCTTGGCAAAGTACGGAGTACGGTAGACCAAACAACAGCGCGTCAAATCGCGAATGCTGCTGCGTTACTGCATTAAGTTTTGAGAAGAATTATTTTGAGGTGATTTCACCAACGCGAACCTTCAAGTAGCGTTGTCGGTGACCGGTTTTACGACGGTATCCCTTGCGACGCTTAAACTTGATCACGTCGATTTTGTCGCCTTTGACTTCCTCAAGTACTTCAACGGCAACTGATGCGCCTTCAAGATAGGGCGTGCCAACCTTTGCTTTCCCCTTGCCGCCGCCGATCATCAGGACATTGTCAAGCACAATCGCATCTCCTTCTACATCACGTAAATCAACTTGAAGCACATCTCCTGTGCTCAATTTAATTTGGGTTCCACTATCTACGACGATTGCATACATGTGAGCGCTCCTAACCTTTTGGG
>CAZVAE010000139.1:0-4904 GCA_964624985.1 uncultured Isosphaeraceae bacterium
ACCCTCGACATTCAGCTTGGAAGGCTGACGCTCTACCAATTGAGCTACACCCGCAATTTGAACTTCCTATTGTAACAAAATGGGCTTGAGTATGGAAATTCCCTTGCTTCTACTCCATCTAAGTGTTACATTTGAATACCCGTGCTTTAGAGGCATGACCATTAAGAGAAGGATTTAACTATGAAACGATTCCGTGCTACTGTTCTAGCAACCGCTACCCTTATTGCTACTTCAACTTTTGGCTATGCCAGTTCAAGTGTACCGAATGCAATTCCGCTAGATGCCATTCCCACAATTGAGGTACCCGAACTCGATTGGGCAGCAATTTTTGCAGAAGATGCTGAACGTGCAAGTAAGGATGAAGCCCCCCGCTTTGCGATTCCTCACGATACAAGAATTACACCAAGGACTGAGGGCATTTGGGAGCGTATTGATGCTCGTACCATGCGGTGGTCACTACGAATACGATCTGACAATGCACTTTCGATTAACCTTGGATTTGAGCACTGGAGTTTGCCGAGCTCTGCGTCAATGTATCTGTCATCAACGGATGGCTTGATGTCTATTCGACCGTTTACAAGTCTTGATAACAAGCCCCATGGTCAACTCTGGACGCCTGCAATTCAAGGCGATGATGTACTGATAGAGATCCTAGTTTCGCCAAGGCAGCAGCGATTTGTGAATGAGAATGTTCTTCTATCTTCAATCAATGTTGGGTATCGTGGCTTTTATGAGCATGGTGTCGACCGCAGTGGTTCTTGCAATTACGACGTTGTTTGTGAAGAAGGAGATGATTGGTGGGATGAGATTCCATGTGTTGCTGTGATTTCAACGGGCGGTTCAACATTCTGTACTGGGTTTATGGTTAACAATACTTCGCAAGATAGATCGCCTTACTTTATGACAGCAGCTCACTGTGGCGTGAGCGGAAGCAGTGCACCGTCTCTAGTAACCTATTGGAATTATCAAAATAGCTACTGCCGAGTACCTGGTTCAGGTGATAGTGGCGGTCCTGGTGATGGACAGTTGAACCAGTTTAATACAGGGTCAACACATCTCTCATCAGGTAGCGCAAGTGATTACACGCTTGTTCTCATGGATGATTCCCCAGACGATGCTTGGGAAGTTTCCTATTGTGGATGGGACGCAACGGGTGATGAATCTCCAGAGGGAATAGGTATTCATCATCCTGCAACTGATGAGAAGCGAATAAGTTTTGAGTTTCAACCAACGACAACAACTTCTTATCTTGGCGAAGCAGTTCCTGGGGACGGCACGCATGTGCGAATTGAAGATTGGGATTTAGGGACAACAGAGCCAGGTTCAAGTGGATCGCCTGTGTTTAATATTGACCATCAAGTCATCGGTCAACTCCACGGTGGATATGCGAGTTGTACAAGCCAAACAAGCGACTGGTATGGAAAGTTTTCAGTTTCCTATGTCGCAGGCCTTCAGCCACACTTAGATGCAGCAGATACTGGATTGTTGAAAATGAACACATTGCCCGGTACCGGGCTCAGTGTAAGCCCTGGAGAACCAACGTTGCACCAGTGCACCTATCCATGTAATGCACCAACGAATGAAACGGTGACATATACCTTAACGAATAATTCCCCTGCCACGCTGACCTATAATGTCTCGTATTCTGGCGATGCTTTTATCGAGTTTTCATCTTCAACATTTGGGACGATTCCAGCAGGTGGGTATACCACATTTGAAGTAGAAGTTGATGCGGCTGGGCTTGAATCTGGTGTATACAGTGGCACGATTACATTTAGTGATTCAACAAATGATAATGATGTTCAGCGGGTACATACCCTTGAGATTGGACAAACTGGATTAACCGTTACTCCAGCGGATGACTTCCAGACAGGCGGGCCAGTTGGCGGGCCATTTAACGGAACGATGGCATACATGGTTACAAGTACTCAGCCAACCACTTTTGATTTCCAAATTGGTGACCCAACTGTAGAACATCTAGATTTTAACGGAAGTACAGGATCCTTTATTGGAACGCTCAATGGTGTAGGTGATTCCATTGAAGTTATTGTGTCTATTAATGATAGTGCGCATCAATTGCCGGCTGGCCTACTTTCTTCAGTGATACCAATCATGGATCTTGCTGAAGGCGACATTGAGGATGAACGTATGTGTCATCTTGACGTGGGCAGATTTTCTTACACCGCGATGGATACGCCAATGCCTATCGTAGATAACAGTTCGACGACCAGTTACATTGAGGTGACTGATGCCTATTGTGTCGGGGATGTTGACTTAGAATTAGATATTACACACACATTTATTGGCGATCTGATTGTTGAAGTCACGTCACCAGAAGGCACAGTTGTCCGATTGCACGACCGATCTGGAGGAAGTGCTGACGACTTGCATATGTTCTACGATGATGATGGAGGCGATGTACCAGATGGGCCTGGCATGCTCGAAGATTGGGTAGGCGAAGTTGTTACTGGAACCTGGACAATGGTCGTATCAGACAATGCTGGAGCTGATCAAGGCTCTCTTGACCATTGGAAACTGAAGATTGCAAGTAGTGGAGAAGAATGCCCACCTGTTGCGCAGGATGTCGAAGTCTTTACAGATGAAAATACATCGATTGTTATAACATTAGAAGGCGCATCTTCAAGTGGAGGGCCAATTGAGTTCATATTGACTTCACTTCCAAGTGATGGCGTACTGCAAAATATCGATGGATCTCCGATTGGTGGAATGCCGTACAATCTCGATGGAGATCAAGTTCGATATATACCAGATAATGGATTTATTGGTATCGACATGTTTACCTATAAGGTCAGTGATGGTGCTGAGTCCTTAGAAGCTACTGTAACAGTGCATGTTGGCGAAATCCCATTTCCTGATGAATGTATAACAGCTCAATTAGTCACAAATGGCAGTTGGGAATTCTCAACTGTAGAGGGAACAACCTCATCCGATCCATATAACGAGGACCAATGTACAGGAACGTATCTTGGCGTGATGACAAATGATGTATGGTTTGCCTATGAAGCATGTGGTGATGGCTCAATGACCGTTTCAACATGCGATTTAGTTGATTTCGATACAGACATCGTTGTCTATGAGGGTACATGCGATTCGATGGAACAAATATCCTGCAATGGGGATGGCGATGGTTGCGGAGGTTATTCTTCAATTCTTACAACAAATGTTACTGAAGGCAATGCATATCTTATAAGAGTTGGAGGTTGGGGAGAAAGTTCAATCGGTAGTGGTGAGTTACTTATTGATGGTCCAGAAGGTCCTTGTACTACCGCTTGTGAAGGAGATGTAAACGAGGATGGTGCAGTCACAGTGGCAGACTTACTTGCAGTGATTGATCAATGGGGCACCAGTGGCTCAGCGGATATCAATGGCGATGGCATTGTTGATGTGACAGACCTTCTTGCAATTGTTGGAAATTGGGGGCCGTGCAATTAATGAAAGTCGCTGACTTGTTACTACTCATTGGTGCTTGGGGTGTTTGCCCGTAAGGTACAATGGTAGGCTCATGAAGAGCCAGGTAGATATATCTATTACGGGCATCACTTTGCAGCCGGAAATACCGATTTGCCAAGACGATTTGCCATTAGATTGGTATCAAGAGGAATTTAAACCATATGCAGAGGAGTATATTGATCTGCCAGACCGCACCCCTGCTTCGGTCATTCCATGGCTAGATAGTTATATCAAGCCAGCTCAAGATCATTTTGGCGACAGCCTGCTTTTGCTCGCACACTATTACATGGGCGGCGAGATTGTTAAGCTTGTTGAAAAATATGGAGGCAAAGTCGCCGACAGCTATGCACTCGCTTTACAGGCATCAAGAAATCCAGAAAAGAAAGTCATCGTTGAATCTGCGGTCCATTTTATGGCAGAGACAATCGCAACGCTTGCAAATGATGATCAGGCCGTATGGATTACAAATGCTAAAGCCGGAAGCACTATGGAAATGATGGCGAAAGATTGGATGGTTAAACCAATCGAAGATCAGCTTATTGAAAAGTTTGGAGAAGATCTTCTTGTCATTTCTTATATGAATACTTCCGGCCGTCTTAAAGCGCTTGCTGGCAGAACTGGTGGTGCTGTTTGTACAAGTTCAAATGCACATTTGGTTGTTGATTGGGCACGCAAGCAGAATAAAAAAATACTCTTTGTTCCAGATGAACATCTTGGGCGTAATACAGCTAGTAAGTTAGGCATGGATTTGTCTAAGCTTGTTCTCTTTCCAAACCCGCTATATGAAGGTATTGACTGGGATGTGAATGATATTTCCGGGGTTGACGATTGCGAGATGATGTTGTGGGGTGGATTTTGCGGCGTACATACTGTGTTTACTCCCGAACAAGTTTTATGGTGGAAAGAAAAGAATTGGCGCGTGATTATTCATCCGGAATCAACATTGGAAACCGTACAACTTGCAGATGGTTCCGGTAGCACAGCATATCTGTGGAACGAAGTGATGAACTCTTCTGCTGGTAGCAAGTTTGCTGTTGGTACTGAAGGTCATTTTGTTCGTAATCTCAAAGAGCAAGCTGCACTACGAGGCATTGAAGTAATGCATTTAGCGGATATTGATGATGGCTCTATGGAGGTCGCAGGTGGTTGCGGTTGCGCTACGATGAGCAGGAATGATCCGCCGCATCTTGCAGGGATGCTCGATTTACTACGTAAGGGTGAAGGGCCTGATTTAAATAGAGTTCTTGCAGGAGACACGATTGACGAGCAGACAGCAGAGCGTGATCGGCTTTCAAATGAAGCAAGAGAAGTGTTGGTGAAAGATGCGAGAGCTGCGCTGGAGCGTATGATAGACATTACAGAAGCAGCACCATGACCGTTTTTTGTGACCGCCATCTTGTAGAAGTAGACTTACGATCGATCCCTGCGTACCG
>CAZVAE010000140.1:0-4858 GCA_964624985.1 uncultured Isosphaeraceae bacterium
CTCCATTGTTTCTAGTAATGCTTTACTTGGCTTATCTTCGACTCGAAGTGCTGTGGAAGGAAAAGAATGTGACTGCAAGTAAGAGGTGGCGTCGGCAAGAAGCGTGTCAGCATCACCAGTTTCTCCAGAAAAACATGAAATTGTTGTAGGCATTGGCTTCCAGATATCAAGCATGCAATACGCTTTCATTGCTCTTGCAGCGAGAGGTGAACCATCATACGCAATCATTGCGGATTTGATTTCTCGATACTCTTCAGAAACAGCAAGTAATGGACGTAGGCCTGCTCCGACAACATCAAGGACGAGATGGCCATGGTCATGCAGGACCCCATACTCAAAAAGGCCACGCAATCCAATCACCGTAAGATCGTGATACCGCCAATCGTCGAGGAGCAGTGCAGCGCTGTCACCTGTTTCTCTTAAGACTCGGTGCGGAATCTCAAATTCTGTACATGTCGTTTCGAATAGATCAGTTGCTTCGTCAATATGTTCTGCCGCGAGTTGCATTCGGTGTTCTGCGAGTTCATGTGCAGCAGCAGCGCCACCTATTGGAATTGGCCCAACATCTTGTAGTCGGTTCGGGTCAATAATCGTCACGCCTGTGAGTTCAGCTTGATGCTTTTGAGCAAGTGCTACGCCATGTCTTATTGCTGAAGCAGTA
Source organism: uncultured Isosphaeraceae bacterium (assembly GCA_964624985.1). Lineage (GTDB taxonomy): Bacteria > Planctomycetota > Phycisphaerae > Phycisphaerales > SM1A02. The sequence goes on from CAZVAE010000140.1 coordinate 662, forward strand.
CAGGGAGTGCCACTTAAGGCGACAAGTATTCGTTTTATCATCAGCTTTTCTCCTTAGACTAGGAAGATAAGGGTAATCAAAATAAAGATTGGTACAAGAATTGGAATGCTGTATTTGAGCATGAATCCAAAGAACGATGGCATTTCAACACCCTCTTGTTCAGCAATCGCTTTCACCATAAAGTTAGGACCGTTGCCGATATACGTCATCGCACCCATGAACACAGAACCAAGACTGATTGCGATGAGCAACAGTACGGGGACACTGCCGTTGTTTACAGCGAGCATTTCACCTTCTGGAAGTGATTGAGAGAGTTTAAAGAACACGACATAGGTTGGTGCATTATCAAGGAAACTTGAAAGAGTACCCGTTGACCAAAAGAATTGCCAAGGTTGATTCATTGTTGCTGTTATTGCTTTGCCACTCGCTTCAAGTACAGTAAGCGGGACTTGCATTGCAATAAAGATGCCAGAAAATAAAGCTGCAACTTCTAAAATTGCTGCATATGTAAAATTGTTTGCCTTGTGGATGAGTGATGATGTTGTTTTAAGGGAGAGCACAACGAAGAACAACATGATTAACTCGCGAAGATACGGAAAGGGAGTCCAACTGGTCCCAAGAAATGGTTTCGAGTGATCGACTAAGGCAGCAGTTACAACAATGCCTGCTATCCAAACAAAATTTAAGCCACCTTGTAGCCGCAACGGCTTCTGTTCGGATTCATCTCTCGTGTGGTCTTTTGCGGATTCCCTTTTATAGAGAAATGAATCCCAGATAAAATAGAGTACGAGCAAGATACTACAAGTGGTTGCCCACATTGGCCAAAGTCCTAGTGTCCATAAAAACGGGACACCTCGCAAATATCCTAGAAACAGTGGGGGATCGCCAATCGGCAATAGCGCGCCTCCAATGTTACTGACAAGAAAAATAAACACGACCATGGTGTGAACTTTGTATTTTCGTTGAGAATTCGTTTTTAACAGCGGCCGAATGAGCAGCATGCTCGCCCCTGTTGTGCCAATAAAGCTCGCGATTGCAGCACCGATTGCAAGGAACGATGTGTTTATAGTAGGTGATGCTGCGAGGTCTCCGCTGAGATAAATGCCACCACTGATGACGTACAAACTAAAAAGCAAAATGATAAAAGGAATAAAATCTTTCATGATCGCATGGTCGAGCATTGGGCCAATTGATTCTGTGCCAGACGTAGCAACGAGGTAGATAATGGTTGCAACTGAGCAGAGCATTGCAATAAAAAAACGATTGGTATTACTTTCCCACCAATGTCTAGTGAAGTTCAATAATGGCAGAAGGGCAATTGCTCCTAAGATTCCAATGAAAGGAAGAATGCCGATGTACCACAAGGGTGGCATGTGCACTTCATGATGGCCATGCGATCCATGGTCGTTTGCGAGCCAAAGTGCAAGCCATGTCGCAATGAAAGTCGATGAAACAACAGCGACGAAGATGATCGGTTTTGAAGGTTTGGTTTGGTTGATGTGCATTATAAAAAGGTAAGCAGGATACTCTCTACAGACCGTTTCATGTTGAAGAGAAAATCATATCCAGATTTTCTATGAGCCATGTAGCAAATGTTGTTTTTGAGCAGGATTCTGGTGGTGTAACTTCTCGTCCATCTTTGTGATACACAGTTGCGTCAATTGTGTCTGATTCCATGGTGCCGAGAGGGTTTGCAACGATAGCATCAACCCCTTTCTTTTGTAACTTACGCTTGGCTGCTTCTTCAAGTGTAAGTTGCTCTTCAAGCGCAAATGCGATAATTGATTGGTTGTCTCTAGCTTGCTCTGCAAGAGATGCAACGACATCTTCAGTGGGCGCGAGGTTCATTGTCAAAGTTCCCTCTCTTTGTAACTTTCCATGGACTTGCCCACCAACAGGAGTGTAGTCTGAAACAGCAGCCGTCATGATGAGCAAATCGTGAGAGGGCCAGTGCTCTGACGCGAGTGCAGCAAGGTCCCTCGTAGATCGATATGGAATTGCAGCAATCCGAGGATGCGTTGGCGGTGTACAAGAGTGAATACCGTGCAAGATGGTGACTTGATGTCCATGCGTTGCTGCCGAGTAGGCGAGAGCGGTTCCAATTTGACCTGAAGAGCGATTGCTTAGGTAGCGGACTTCGTCGATTTGTTCTTGGGTAGCGCCCGCAGTAATGAGTATTCGAGTAGGGTTTAAATCATTCATTTCAAAAAAGATGCGGATAATGCAAGAGGCATCCTACTCCGATGATACTATGTGTCATAGGGTGGCAACACCCCTCATATCTTATGGCACGAAAACTTAGACGAAAAATTGGTGAAATCCTCATTGATGAGGGAGTAATTACTGCAGAACAGCTCGATACTGCCCTTGAAGCCGCTTCTGGAACAGCGAAGAAGGTCGGTGAAGTATTACAAGAGCAGGGCGTGTGTGATGAGAAAACAATTGTAAAAGCACTCGCGGAGCAATTCGGGATGGAGTTCATTGCACTTGATGGGTCAGATGGCGAACAAAAACCTGATATGGATTTGATTCCAAAAGATGTTATCCAAAAACATTCCATCGTCCCTTTAGGCAAGAGTAACGATAAGTTGCAATTGGTTATCCACGACCCCCTTAATCTTGAGCTGATGGATTTATTGCGATTTCGCCTGAACTGTGAATTGGCACCACTTCTCTCAACGAAGACAGCAATTCAAGCATGCATCTCCAAAGAGACCGGAACTCAGGGGGGTGTTGTTGAAGAAACATCACTTATCACAGACTCTGTTGATGTTTCTGTGGATCGCAGTGTTGATAAATCTGTTGATGCATCGATTGATGTTGATGATGAGCAAGCGCCAATCGTTAAGTTAGTTGGTCGTTTTATTACAGAGGCAGTCCGTAACCGTACCTCTGACATTCATATTGAACCAATGGATGATCGAGTTGTTCTTCGTTACCGAATTGACGGTGTATGTCATGTTCGAGATAATCTTCCAAAAAGAATGCAGCCGGCGATTCTGGCACGGTTAAAACTCATGGCAGGTGTGAACATTGCTGAAAAGAGAATCCCACAGGATGGTCGAATCAAAATGGGCATTGATGGTGAGCAGATCGATTTCCGTGTGAGTTGTTGCCCTGCATACCATGGCGAGTCAGTCGTACTTCGGATTCTCCGTCCAGATTCAGTTCGAATTGGTTTGCGTAACATCGGATTTGAACAAGAAAATCATGATGCATTTATGAAACTCATTCGTCGTCCGAATGGAATTTTGCTCGTTACTGGCCCAACTGGCTCTGGCAAAACGACGACACTCTATTCAGCACTCGACGTTTTGAACAGGCCAGACCGAAAAATTATCACAGCGGAAGATCCGATTGAATACAGTTTTGCTGGCATCAACCAATGTCAAGTTCGTGATGCCATTGGCCTTACTTTTTCCTCAATCCTCCGAGCCATGCTCCGGCAAGCACCGAATGTTATCCTTGTTGGTGAAATTCGGGATCGGGAAGTTGCGGATATTGCGATTCAGGCAGCACTAACAGGCCACTTGGTCTTTTCAACATTACACACAAATGACGCTCCTTCAGCGATTACGCGTCTCATTGATATGGGAGTGAAGCCCTACCTCGTTGCAAGTTCTATTCAAGCCATCATGGCCCAACGGCTCATCCGATTGCTGTGTGAAGATTGCAAAGTCATCGACGACAGTCCCGATCCAAAATATCTTAAGATTGTTGGTATCACTGAAGACGAAGTTGCCGGCGGTAACATTCATAAAGCCGTTGGGTGTTCTAACTGTGGGAATCTTGGCTATAAAGGCCGAAAAGCGATTTTTGAAATGATGACGATGAACAATGAGATACGCGAACTCGCCTTTAACAGAGCGCCGTTAGGGCAGATACGACAGGCAGGTGTTCGAGCAGGAATGAAGACGTTAGTCCAAGATGGAAATATAAAATTTTTGAGAGGTCACACGACTCCAGAAGAGATTGCCCGATTCGCTCAAGCAGAAGCATTACTTGAAGGAAACGTCGATATCTAACTTTTAGATTACTATGTGATTAAATACTATGTCAACCATACAAATAGATCGATTACTTGACACTGTTGTCCGAACAGGCGCATCTGACTTACATCTCACTGTAGGGAGGAAGCCAACGTTACGATTACATGGCGGTTTAAAGAACTTGGACACCAAGGTTCTTGATGGGGAC